>JBEVVH010000254.1:0-4156 GCA_040507245.1 Candidatus Thiodiazotropha sp. | reverse complement strand
CTCCTGGACGGGTTCGCAAGTATTTTGAACACCAAAAGATTGCATACGCCGCATAGCGATCTCTGTATTTAACGGCCGGGTTAATAAATAGTTTGTAAGAATTTCGAATGTGTCGCGCGTTATGCTGGACAGTCAGTATTGATTAAACGAGTTGGAAACAGAATTAGAGATACATTAAAAAATGCATGGTTAATTATAGGGGGGTTATCTCGTTTGGGATTCTAATGATTAATCCTGCTGAAAGAAGTAGTGCCAGGGTTGGTTTTCCGAAACGGCCTGGAGATGATCAAGGAGTCCGGCAGTCGGGATCGCTTCCTGGGGAAAAATGTTATCGATGAACAGGAACAGCCGCCCACAGCCAGCGGTTTGACGGAAGTCGTAGGTTGCCGGATCCTGCGTCTGGCCGCAGTGCGGGCATTTGGCAAGCCAACCTGTCGATTCCCTTTCCCAGGATGCAAAAGTATTGCGCCAGTCAGTCAGTCGCTTGCGGCAGTTTGCGCAGCGCGGAGGAGTGGTGTTGCGACCAGTGAGGAGTTTCGGGCGCGGCGTGGGGACGTCGACGATCAGTTGGCAGAAGGGTTCGTTATCCTGGCCCGGTTCCATCCGAATGAAGGGTGAGCAGCCCATGAAGCTGATCCACTGCATGAAATTATCACCCAGCAGGTAGTGATTCGGCCGGTTGACCCGCGGCTGATCGATCAGCCCGATATCCTGCAGTCTCTCGATCAACGGCGAGGTGTCTTCCAACGCCCAGTAAGGGGATTGGGGGGTCAGGATCAGACGGCCGTTATGCAGGGGCTGCGGGGTCATGGCGGGGTAAGCGGGTTTGGCGCGACCGCGGCCGGTGTGTACAGGGGCACCGCGGTGATGCTGTTCTTGGGAGAACCATCCACCAGCTTGTCGCTGTAGGTCAGATACACCAACGTGTTACGCCGGACATCGTAGAAACGTACCACCTGGAGGGTTTTGAAAAGGATCGAGGTGCGCTGTTTGAATACCTCGTGACCGTCTTTGGAGCTATTGAGTATGTCCGGGGGCAGGGTTACCGGTCCGGTTTGGCGACAGGCGATGGAGGCGTCGGAGGTGTCTTCCGCCAGTCCAACCGCGCCGCTCATGCCGCCGGTGCGGGCCCGGCTCAGATAGCAGGTGACACCGGGCACGTTCGGATCGTCGAAGGCCTCGACAACGATCTTGTCGTTGGGTCCGAGCATGCGGAATTTGGTACTGACCTCTCCCAGCGACTCAGCTGCCAGGGATGGAGCGGTGAAGATCAGCGCAAGCAACAGCAATCGGGTTGGGCGTGATGTTTTAAACAACTTTGCGGATCCCTTTCATCGAAAATCGCGCTCCATGATACCCCATGCCGGGAGTGGCACCTATGTGAGATCAGTCATCGTCGCGCCGTCGATACCCCCATTCATGATTTTCCCGCTCATAGGCCTCGCCGCGATAGCCCTCAGACCGGTGGCGGGACCGCCACCGGTATTCCGCCTCATGTTCATCACCGCTGCGATGGCATTCCACGCAATTCTCGAAATCACGGATGCCCTCTTCGTAATGCTCCGCGCGGATTCTGGAGCGGGAGTGCTCATGGCAGCCGTAACAGGTATAGCGGTCGTAATCGCTATCCCTGTGACAGGTTTCGCAGTCCGTGTCGTGGTGCTGGTCGAAGCGGAAATACTGTTCATGATTGAAGCGGGCTGAGGTCCACGTCTCCTGGTTGTGGCACTTATTGCATGAGCCATTGAACTTGCGGTGGAGTTTGTCCAGCGGCTTGTTGTGGCAGCCTTCGCAGCGATTCCTCACCGCGGCTGAAACGAGTTCGTGGGTGAACCCGTGAATGGGTTGAAAGGCCATCACACCCTTGTGGTCACTGTGACAGGCCATGCAGTCCTGCTCGATCAGGTTCTGGTGGAACTCGACCTTGTCACGTTCGCGATCGATCGCCTCGCCCTGTGTGGTTTTGAGCCCGATTTCCGCAACTTTGTGGCAGCCGATGCATTTCTCCGGAGTGCTGCCGAGAAATGGGGTGTGGCAGGCGAAACAGTCATCCCCAATGGCTTCATGCGCCGGGATCGGCTTACCCGGCATGATCGTCAACTCGGGCAGAAACAACGCCAGTCCGATCAACAGCAGCAGATTCAGGGCGACGATCAGCAGGGGTTTTCGGTAGTTCATGGCCATTGCCAGAAAAGCAGGATACTGAGGATATGCGTCAGGCCGAGGGCGACGAAGGCCAGGGTGACCGGCAGATGCACAACCCGCCACTGTTTCATGGCGTCCACTGTGGTGGCATCCCAGAACAACTGACGCTCGATGTCCGCTGGCGGCATACCCTGTTCCCGGTAATTGGCTTGCCGGTCCGCAAGCAGACGTCGCGAGCGGTCAAGCAGGTACTTGCCGGTCATGCCGCTGATGACATTCACCAGCATCGCCAGCAGCGCCAGCCAGGGCAGCAGGGCGTAGATGTGGATGCCGGCATGCACCAGGATCATCAGTGCGCCGAGCCAGGCCAGGGTTTCATGCAGCGCCAACAGGGTCTTGGGTTTACCGAAACGGATCTTTTTGCGTTTTCGAAGAGAGTAGAGAAACGAGATCAGAATCAACAGCGTTCCGGGGATTCCCAGCCATCGTCCGACCCACGCTAGATCGAACTGGTGCAGTAACGCGTCGATCGACAAGGCGCCAAGGATCAGCCCTGCAAACAGGGACAAGAACGGCAACAACTGGCGGAAGACCGAGGGGTGAGTCATGGGTTGGTTGGTATGAGACACGATACTAGAGGCCCAGGGACAGATCGCTGCCGGGTCGGCCGACGCATAACAGGCAATGACCCTCCTGGACCTCCGCATCCGGTGTCTGGTCATAGATGACGCTTCCGGATTCGATCCGGGTCTGACAGCTGCCGCAGCTGCCGGACCGGCACGCGGTGTCGACCGCGATTCCTTCCGCCTCAATCAGACTGAGGAGGTTTTCGTGTGCTCCGGTCCAGGCCAGGGATTTGCCGCTGCGTTGAAAGTTCACCGGCCAGCTTTGAGATTCCGTGGTGCTGTCAGGTCGCGGTGTCTTGTTTGTGCGCTTGAGAGTGGAGGGGCCAAAGGCCTCGAAATGAATGTCCGCCTCAGATACCCCGAGAGCTTCGAGTCCGGGGACCAGATTTTCCATCAGAGCGGTGGGTCCGCAGAGGTAAAAGCGGTAGCGGTTGAGGGGCAGTTCCCGCTGTAGCAGGGCGGTGTCTATATGTCCGGCATATTGAAAATCGATACCGGGGCGATCCTCCGGCTCGGGCCGGCTGAAGCAGAGATTAAGATGGAACTGTGGATGGTATTCGGCCAGTTCCCTCAAGCGAGGCAGCATGATCCCTTCGCGACCGTTGCGCGCCCCGTAGAACAGCCAGATGTCCTGTTCATACCCCTGATCGAGCAGCGCGTATAGCATGCTCAGCATCGGGGTGATGCCGATGCCGCCCGCGATCAGCACCTGGGGACGCAGTGGCTTGCGAATCAGATGGAATGCTCCGGAAGGTGCCTTGACCATCAGGCGAGAACCAACCGTTATCTGTTCATGCAGGTGTGTGGAGACCTGTCCTCCGGGGATCTGTTTGACCGAGATGCGATACTGGTCGTTGTGCGGACGATCCGAGAGTGAGTAGCAGCGGGTCAGGGTTTGTGCCCCGCTTCCAGTGCCGTCCGGCAGTTCGACGCGGACGCTGAGAAACTGACCTGGTTTGTATGCGGGCAGGGGCATCGGCTGCTCGGGTGCGAGATAGAAGGAGACAATGTCGCCGGCCGCGTTTTCAATCTCACGTTTCACCACCCGAAATGCACGAAAGCCTGTCCATGCAGCGCCCGACTCCTGCGGCGCTGCACCGCTCTGCTGAGACGTAGGTGCTCGAGGTTGGGTGATATCCGATGCAGGGTTATCGGCTTCCGCGTGCCTCCTGCGCAGCTTCAACCACAGGGCCAGGAGGATCTGTACGAGGATCAGAGTGCCGATCAATAGTGCCAGTGCGCCGGTGGTCATGGTTATGGAATTCGCCTGAGTTGCGGCGTGTTGGGAACCTGATCGTCCGCTGCCAGCCAGGGAAAGCGAAGCGAAGGCTGGTAGTCCCCGGTAGTCGCGAGGCGATACTGGAAACCCGACGAGCCGTAGGCGC
>JBEVVH010000253.1:0-4180 GCA_040507245.1 Candidatus Thiodiazotropha sp. | reverse complement strand
CGGGGCACTAATAGGCTGTCAAAGATCGAATCGATTTTGGTGGACTTGGATGTCCCAAAATCTTTCATGAGATCGAAGACTCGCTTGTCAAGCCAACTCAATCAAGGATGTTTTCATGAAATTTTTTAAAATTTTCTTCCTCTTCGCTTGCATTCTAGGGTCCGCGGTCGTTCAGGCGGGCACATCCCGTTATGAAGTGACTCTCCCGGTCTCTTCCGCTTTTTTTCAATTTCCCGGATTGGATTTGAGCGGCGCTTCAAAGATCGACCTGACAGTCAGTACCTCTCCATCGGTACCGGGATATCAACTTGATCGCATGGAACTGGTGTTTCCCCAGGCAAACAATCTGATTGCCAATAATTTCAAGCCGGATGCCAGCGGTTCGGTTTTTTATGCCACGGTCAATAATGGCTGGGTCTATCGCCGGCTGATTGTCGAGGCGCGTTTGTCCCCGTCGAAGCCTGTCACGGGTGATCATATCGATATTTCCGTGTATGCCGCTACAGCCGACTTTTTTACCAACATGGCAATGCCGCCACAGGGTGAGCTGCTCGTCTCGGCGGGGGGTATGGTGACGGGTGTGACCCCGAATCCGGTGGCCGATACGCACTGGATGAGATTTGATAATGAAGGGTTGAGTCTCAAACTCTACCAACGTGCGGAAATCAATCCGCAGGGACCCATTCCCGGCGAGGGACTCAAGCTTGCACTCAACTGGATGGGGCAGGGAGAGCGGATGACCTATCTGCCGGTGCCTTTCAGCACTCAGGACTATGATCGATTCAAGGCGGTAACCTTGAATGTTACTCCCATAGCCGGACCTGAAGGTGATGAATATCTTCTCGAAGTCGTTTATGAGGACGAATCGGGTTATCGTCAAACCCTTGCGGCCGGGGATCTGCGAATGATTCTGAATCAGGTGTATCAGCCCTGATACTGCTTGGATGGCGACGCGGTCAGCTCCGCGGTGTCTCTGGCGGGAATGACCGTGGGTAGATGACGGCACCACGGTCCGTGAGGCCTGACTCTTATACAGTCTGTCAAGCAAGCACCGGAGGCAGTGAACGGGTCAATGCCTGCTTCTGATCTACATGAGCGCCGCTCAAAGCAAATCCCCTCAGGGAGCCATCCGGTGCGATGAAGCGGCATTGGCTCCCCTGTTCGTCGGTTTGAGTATGCCAGTCTCCGGGGGTATCCGGTTCGGGGGGTGAAACAACGACCGGGTGCAGGGGGGGTTTAATGATCACCGGCATTGGTGGATAGGCCACCTCGGTGGGGTGTCCGGTCAGAGTGCCGGCTAGGGCTCTGGCCCCGTGCATGATCGGCATCACGAAGGGTAGATTTCGTCCGGCGATTTCGGCGCAGTCACCCAGGGCGTGGATGTCGGGGTCGCTGGTTCGTAGCTGCCGGTCGGTGATTATGCCCCGATTCACAGCGATGCCGGCCTCCGAGGCCAGTGCGGTGTCTGGCCGCAAGCCGATGGCGGAGAGTACCAGTTCGCAGTCCAGCGTGGTGGCGTCGGTCAGGGTCAGGCGATAGCCTGCTCCCTGCTGATCCATGATCGCCGCGGTTTGTCGCAGATGCCATTCGGCGCCCGCGTCTGACATGGCCTGCTGCAGCGCCTTGGCTGTGATCTCAGGGAGCAGACTGCTGATGGGGTAGGGGTCGGGACCGATCAGGCTGACCCGGTAGCCCCGCAGCAACAGGTCGTTGGCAAATTCGCAGCCGATGAGTCCGGAACCGATGATGGCAACATGGGCAGGTGAACCCGGCAGTCGCTGGCGAAACCGTGAATAGTCATCCAGGTTGTTGATGACAATGCGCTCACTCACAGCGTTACCGCGCATGGGAGGTACAATAGGCAGGGCGCCCAGTGCCAGCACGAGCTTTGCGTAGCCGTGCTCTCCCCGGTCCGTGATGACCTGATGTCCTTCCGCGATGATCCGCTTTACCGTGGTATGGGTCAGCAGGGTCAGGTTCAGACGTTCGCTCATGGCTTTCGCTGGTGTATTCACCAGGTCCGCCGGGTTTTTACCGTCGGAAAGGGCAGTCGAGAGCATGGGTTTCGAGTAGAAATCACCCCCGTCCGCGGTAATCAGGGTCAGGGGACGATGCGCATCGATCCCCCGGATTTCCCGGGCCAGGGTGTATCCAGCCAGTCCGGATCCGATGATCAGGATCTCTTCCATTCTGTTAGGGTGCGACTCCATTCAGTCCGTTGGTCGGATATCGGGGATCAGGCGACCATCTCAACCATATCGAAATCCGACTTGCTGACACCGCACTCCGGGCATTCCCAGTCGTCGGGGATGTCTTCCCAGCGGGTGCCCGCGGCAATGCCCTCTTCGGGCAGGCCCTCGGCTTCGTCATAAATGAATCTACACACAATACACTGAAACTTCTTCATGGCCATTCTCTTAATCAAACCTGAGTTGTCATTGGGGTTTTTCCAAAGATAGCCCGAGACTTGGGGTGACTCCACCCTTTAAAGATTGGGGAAACCGGCCGGTGGGTTCATTCCTGAGCCTGCCAGAGGCCGCTCAGTCGTACTCCGAGGCCCGCCGGGCGTCTCCTCGGACCTTGTCCTCGGGATAGCGGGATTCGTTGATCGCGACCTTGCGTTCGACCGCATCGATGAGGTCGATATCCAGGCGTTCGGCACAGCGGATCAGGTAGATCAGGATATCGGCCAGTTCCAGGGCCACCTCCCCCTGCTTCTCCTCGGAGAGGTTCATGCTCTGTTCCGGGGTGAGCCACTGGAAGTGCTCCACCAGTTCGGCGCATTCGGCGATCATCGCCATGGAGAGATTCTTGGGGGTATGGAACTGTTCCCAGTCGCGGGCCTGGGCGAAGGCCTTGAGGCGTCTGTTGAGGTTGTCCAGGCTGTCTCGTGGCATGGCAATCGCCCTCGTGATGGTGTGAGCCGTGTCTGACCGTCAGATTAACATTGCACGAGTCCGATGGCCACGAGCCATTGATAGGCTCGACCGAATGAAAATCGAATATTCCCTCAAGAAATGTGTGTGTATGCCGAGACAGTGATTCAACGTCCCAAGTTTGCATGGAACAACCTAACAATAAACCTAGATAGCGATGGTGATTGGCTCAGGCAGGAGATGTCTTGTATGGGCGTTAGGATGGGTTTGCGCAGGAGGTCGGGTCAGTCCTGTCAGTGCATCGGTTTTGAGACATTGATTGAGACTAAGTTGTTTAAGTCTGTTGTGTCAGATGGATGTGAGCATCACCCTGGAGCAGTTCAATCATGAAGATATTTCGACGCCTTTCACTGAAAATCAAAATAGTTTTCGCTCCTGTCCTGATCAGTCTCTTTGTGCTCAGTTACCTGGCGTACAGTTATTACGTAGGCATGCGTAACGCGAGTGACATACGTGAACTGAAGGAGAACAGATTCATCGTCGTGGATCTGGCGGCCACCAATGTCGGTTTGCTGGAGAAGATCACCGATATGCTCAACTCAGGAACTGCCGCCGGTGAAGTGGAGATGATCAATGCCACTGACAATATGGCGAACGAGATCCGCGAAAACCTCAAAGAGATCCAGACGCGCTGCCGCGATGAAGGAATACGGCTTGAGACTCTGAGTCAGACCTTTGATGATTACTTCAACGTGGCAAAAGGGATTTCTCTCGCGATGATTTCCGGCGAAGCGGATTTCAGCCAATTGCAGAGCGATATCAGTCGTATGACTGAGAATCTGGAGAAGACTAAAGCTGGATTCGTGGCCTACAGGCAAAGTTCAAAGGAGGGATTCATAGCGGACATGGAGGCGACATCTTCGACTGCGAACCGAGCCATAAAACTAGGCATTATCAGTGGGATCATTGCGATCGTGCTGGCGATCGCGTTGTCGCAGTTTGTTGCCCGCTCGATCAAAAGAAGTATGGACGATGTGGTGATTTCATTACGCGAAATCGCAGAAGGGGGCGGTGATCTGAGAGGGCGTATTCCACAAAAAACCGAAGACGAAATCGGTTTGCTGGTGAAATGGTTCAATCGCTGCCAGCCAGGGAAAGCGAAGCGAAGGCTGGTAGTCCCTGGTAGTCGCGAGGCGATACTGGAAACCCGACGCGCCGTAGGCGCCAAAGGGGATCCAAAGATCGCATCCGAACGCGACGTCCAGTCATTCGGGAGCTGACAACGGAGCGGTGACGAGCTTGCG
>JBEVVH010000252.1:0-4217 GCA_040507245.1 Candidatus Thiodiazotropha sp. | reverse complement strand
GGCGCCTACGGCACGTCGGGTTTCCAGTATCGCCTCGCGACTACCGGGGACTACCAGCCTTCGCTTCGCTTTCCCTGGCTGGCAGCGGTGGCGCTCAACTGAGCATCCCGCAACACCGTACTGTTGAGATTGGCGCCCGCGAGACTCGCCGATCCCGCATCGATCCCGACCAGCACGCAATTACGCCAGTTCACCCCGGGGCCGGGGGGGGCATCGCACAGGGGCGTGTCCGACTCATCCCCGGTATTCAGAAATAGTGCCAGGGATACCGCCGCAACCAGAACCAGGGTGACCACCAACAGGGGAATCACCGGAATACGCCGGGTCTCCGCCCGGTCCCTCGCACTCAATTTGGCCCGGGTGTCGATCTGCGCCCTGGCACCCGCATCACCTACTTCAGCACGCATTTGCACCGGCACCACCTGGGGTACGCTCAGCAGGGGTTGCCAGATTTTTTTGTCCACACTGATCTCATCGGACAATGCCCAGGTGCCGTCCACCAGGTGCTGGCGTATCCGGGACTCGGCATGGGGACCGGTAATCAAACCTTCATGCCTGATGTACCATCCCTGCGGTGTATTTTGTTCCTGCGACGACATAAACAACCCTTCCTGAAATTCAACCAAACTATAGCCTGAAACAGGGACCTGTGGCTCCCGAACCGATCATCCCGAGGCGCCATAAAAACCATCTGTCAGGTCACGGTCCTCTTATTCATCGGTATCGCCCGGATTCACGTATACTTCAATGAGCGCCCATCAACCCGTGCAGAGACACCACTTAACCGGCAGCCGTCATTCCCCATGCAGATCCCGATCGCGAAAATCCTGCCGCCCCTGCCCACGGCGACCACCACAAGGGCTCTGCTGCAGAATCTCCAGCCTGGACAGATCCTGCACGGTACGGCATTGAGTGAAAACGTCGAAGGCGCCATGCAACTGCGTATCGGCGTCGCCCGGCTGACCGCGCAAACCACCCTCAGCGTCAAACCGGGACAACCCTTGCTGCTGCAGGTTGAGAAGACGGGCGAGCTTCCGGAACTCAAGATTCTGACCCTGCCCAGCCAGAAGACCCTGACCGCAATGGCACTGAAGACCACCCTGCCCCGTCAGCAACCCCTGCCGCAACTGTTCCAGGCCCTGACACAGACCCTGTCGAAACCCGACACTCCGCCTTTGCCCACACCGGTCCGGCAAGCGGTGGAACAGCTGATCAATCAGATGGTCCGGCTCAATGATCCGGAATTCAAGGCGATCCTGGCCCGCGCACTGCCCATGAGCGGCAACCAGACAGAATCCCTGCTGTTACGTGGAAACCCGAACCCCCAGGATCTGAAACTCAACCTGTTGCGCCTGGTGGCCCTGGTCAGGGGCTTCATCAGCCAGGCACCTTCCCTGACGGCCGCACAACAGGCAGCGCTGCGCCCCGGGCTCGGACTGCAGTCCCAGGGGACACCCCAGTCAGTGCCCCAATCCACACCTCAGTCCCAGACAGCCCCGTTGCCGTCACCCCAGGGACCAGCCCCTATGCCAGGCCAAACCCCGACCGCTGCGGTGGAATCCAACCCAACGGTCAAACTCCTGCTGGACCTGTTCAAGCACCTGGACGGCGCGGTGGCGCGCATCCAGACCAATCAGTTGCATTCCCTCGCCTCAGAGGATGGAGGGCGCCCGATCTGGCAATTTGAACTGCCGATCCGGCACGACAACGGAGTCGACCTGTTTCAGTTCCGGATCTCACCCGACGCGCAGCATGCCAGCAAGGACGTCTCGTCCGGCTGGCGCCTGACCCTGCACATGAACCTCACGCCTCTGGGGCCGATGAAGGTACAGCTGCACCTGATCGGTGAGCGTGTCTCCACAATCATCTGGTCGCAGAACCCGGGCACATCAGAACGGGTCGGACAGCATCTCGACACCCTGCGGCGAGGGCTGGAATCCGCCGGGCTTGAGGTTACCAAGCTCGCTTCCTATCAGGGATCGGCGGACAATGAACACGAACTTCCGAGTGACCATACACTCCTCAACGAGAAGGCATGAGCAGAAAAAAAACCCAACACTCGGACGAGGTCGCGATTGCCCTCAACTATGACGGCGAAAACGCCCCCAGGCTCACTGCGAAGGGTCGGGGCGAACTGGCTCAACGGATTCTCGCCCTGGCCGAGGAGCACGACGTGCCGTTGCACGAGGACCCGGAACTGGCGGCCTTGCTGGCGCAACTACCCCTGGGAGAGGAGATCCCCCAGGCCCTGTACCGGGCTGTGGCGGAGGTCATCGCCTTTGCCTACCTGCTGTCGGGCAAACGTCCACCCGGTTACGAACATCTGCCTTGAACCTTCTAAGGTTTGCAGAGCCCTATGACATCAACGGATATTCACGCCAAGGAGACGACCATGAAGTGTAGCCTCAACCGGCTGGGCGCGACCCTACTCCTCGCCGGGATCGTTTCGACGCCCGTCCGTGCGGACCCGGAAACAACCGAAACAGCCCCGGCCACACCTTCCCATACCCGCACCTACACCACCCAGAGCGAAACCCGGTTCAGCCGCAAATGCGGCATCTATTCCGGTATCTGCAACATGTACAAGCAGGCGGAGGTAGGTGCCTACTGCGTCTGCCAGACCCCTTCAGGGCCGATCTACGGGGTGGTGGTGCCCTGACCGGAGTCAGATCAGGTCGTGCTGGTTGATCGTGCTACGTAGCGTCTCGACCCGTTCCAGGGCCTGCACATAAAGGGCATTGAGCTGATCGACGGGCAACAGCTGTGCCGCCTCGCTCATCCATTGACAGCGTTCCAGGTCGATGGCGCACTGCAGTTCGTTACCCAGAGGCCCCTGGTGGGACAACAGGGCATCGATCATCTGCCGAGGCAGGGGGAGATCCTCCAGCAACTCGGACATGGGACGATCCAGCATCGCATCCAGAGTCGAGAGCAGGCCGACCGTGTAACTGCTCTCCGGGTGACCGATATGCAACTCCCGGGAGAGGGAGCGGCAGAGTTCGGCTCTGACCAGGCTGGTGGTGATCAGCTCCGGAGAAGCCATTTCGAGTCCGGCCATCAGGAACAGGGTGGACCAGGCGCGTAACCGGTCGATTCCAATGTAGATCACCGCCTGGTGAATCGATTGCACCTTGTGAGGCAGATGCACCGCCGCCGAGTTGAGTACCCGCAGAATCTTGAAACTCAGGTTTGGATCCAGCTCCACCAGCTCGGCGATCTCGTCCAGTTCGGAATCCGGGTCGTTGACCTTGGCGATCATTTTCAGCAGCAGATTCTTGTTGCTCTGGCTGCGGGCGGTGGAGAGTGTCTGGGGCTTGGCGAAGAAAAACCCCTGGAACAGGTCAAAACCCAGCGCCTTGGCCTGATCGAACTCCTTGCGGGTCTCGACCTTTTCCGCCAGCAGGGTCAGGCCCAGGGATTTGAGATATGCAATCTCCTCCCGATAGGCTTCGAGATCCAGCCCCAGGATCTCCACCTTGACGATATCGCAACAGTGCAACAGGGGTTCCCAGCGGGATTCGAAGCGGTAGTCATCCAGGGCGATGGTGAAACCCCGTTCCCGCCAGCGCTTCACCCCATCCACCACCGGAGCACTCAACTCGATGGTCTCCAGCACCTCGATGACCAGACGGTTGTTGTCGATCGGGATATCCTGATCGCTGGTGAAAAAGCGCTCGGTCACGTTGACGAAGGCCCGGTGCGTACCCACCAGGCGCTGCAGACCGAATTCGAGGAAGCCGTCCATCACCGTGCGGGCGGTCGCCGTATCACCGTCCACACCATCCGACCCGGCGAGTGACCGGTACAGCAACTCATAACCGTAGACCCGCAGATTGCGATCGAGTATGGGCTGACGGCCAACCTGGACGACACTGGGGGGTAGGGACAACTCCATTGCGGGATTTTCGGCGCTCATACGCCGCACATCATACCTGATCTTGTATTGGATGGGATATCGGGCCATCCCGGCCATTGCGCTCTTCCTGAGCAGTGCGTCCTGAGCGGGGTCAGGAGCGTGACTGGTTCAGGTCGTCGTTCTCTTTCTGCTCCTGCTTGTCCGCACTCTGCTGCTCCTGTCGTTCGTAACGATCCACCACCTTGTTCAGGGCCTGGGTGCGGCTGTGTTTCTGTTTCAAGCGAGTCTTCGATCTCATGAAAGATTTTGGGACATCCAAGTCCACCAAAATCGATTCGATCTTTGACAGCCTATTAGTGCC
>JBEVVH010000251.1:0-4244 GCA_040507245.1 Candidatus Thiodiazotropha sp. | reverse complement strand
CTCAAGCACTTCGCGTGGTAATTTTCTTGCATCGATTTTCTCTTCCATGGAAGAGGAGTATATCAGATATACTTAGTCGCCAGATTAATAGTGCCCCGGCCGTCCCGGTCACTGACACTACGCGATGACTTCGCAAGCTCGTCACCGCTCCGTTGTCAGCTCCCGAATGACTGGACGTTGCGTTCGGATGCGATCTTTGGATCCCCTTTGGCACCTACGGCACGTCGGGTTTCCAGTATCGCCTCGCGACTACCGGGGACTACCAGCCTTCGCTTCGCTTTCCCTGGCTGGCAGCGACGGAATCAGAACCCCTGTCCGTGAGCGAAGCGCCCTGAATCCAGAATCATGAAGGGACCAAGGAGCCTGTCTGATGTCTATCGAAAATGAGGAAAACCGGGACGAGCGCCGGGAGTTTTTCCGGATTGACGATTCAATCCAGGTGCGATGCCGGGTGATCGACAAGGATCAGGTGCCGGCCAGCATCGAACAGCAACTGCAGGCAGGGGACCGGTTCACGGTGATGACCCGGCTGCAGGAGATCAGTCAGCACCTGTCTGCTTCTCTGCACCGTATCGAGCAGCGTGATGTGGACGTTGCCGACTACCTCAAGGCGCTGGATGACAAAATCAATCTCCTGGGACGCAGTTTTCTCACTGAGGAACGGGAGTTGCTCGAACAACCGGCCCAGGCGGTCAATCTGAGCGCTGGCGGTCTGGCTATGGACAGTGACAAACGGATCGAACCGGGATCAACGGTCGAGATCAAGATGCTGCTGTTACCGTCGTATGCAGGAGTTCTCGCATATGGGGAAGTGGTTCACGTGGAGGAGTCCCATGCTGAGAATTCCCACTATCCCTACCATATCCGGATCAATTTCTCCCTCATCCGTCCCAGCGATCAGGATGCACTGATACGCCATATCACCCGCCGTCAGAGTGAAATGCTCAGAATGCGGCGGGAACAAAAGGAGCGGGAAGGAGACTGAATTTCGTCATCAGAACCCCCGTGCAATACTGATAACTTACTGAAATAAAACTGTTAAATCTATTAGCGAGGGGGCTTTCCAGCATCTGACGACTGATTTGAACTGATCTCCTTGTTGTGCGGATTCGGAATTTCCAGATTTAAAGGTTCTTGAAGTCCCCGGATGATGACCCCATCATTACGCATAATTTCCTGACCTCGGCCTTTTCAGGGCTCGGCTGTCAGGCGACCTGATCAGAAGTTGAGGAAAAACGTATGCCGATCTATGAATATCGCTGTGAGGCCTGTAACCATGAGCTGGAGGCGCTGCAGAAGATGAGTGATGCGCCGTTGACCGAGTGTCCGGAGTGCAAGCAGCAAAGCCTGCAAAAACTCATTTCGGCCGCCGGATTCCGACTCAAAGGCAGTGGTTGGTATGAGACCGATTTCAAAGGCGGCCAGAAAAAGAACCTCCACGATTCGGGCAAATCCGGCGCCAGTTCTGAATCCAAGTCCTCCGGCGGATGCAGTGGCGGTTCCTGCGCCTGCAGCTGAATCCGGTTGCTATAGCGGGGACTTGCGACTCCATTGACAGGCACAGGGCCTCTCCATGCGGGAGAGCCTGCTGCATCCTGGGGGTTGCAGGCAAGTTTCCGGGAATCTCTGGATCCTTAAATCAATCTTTTAGGGTGCGCCCCGCCAAGTACACTTTTTCTCACTCCCGGACTTTGTGTGGGTATGCCTATCTGAATCATCCGGCATGGCCCAGACCTGTTTGGCACCTCCAAGCCCTGGGTCTGCATTCCCAGGCAGAGCGTGGGACCGAGATTGAGATAGGGCGCCCGACTCTCCCGCACCTGCGGGGACCGTTGCGATGCTCGCAAAATCCGGCGGGGCTGGAACTCGCTCGGAATCACTCCCGTAGCCCGGGTGAAACGAAGTGGAACCCGGGATCCGGCAGATGGCGACGAACTGCGGAACAACACATATCTTTCCAGTCGATTTCCCGATCCTGTTTTCAGCCGGGATGATCAGGAAGGGTGATCTATTGAGGTTTGATTTCCCATCCACCCCGTTCCGGGGGGGCTGATTCCACGTTTCTCCAGCCCAGTGGCAAGGATTGGGGAGTTGGGCTTGCAGAGCCGATGACCAAGCCGTAACATTCCCGCTTTTCGGCACATTTCAGCGAATTCTCACAGGATACCACCCATGCGCAGCCATTATTGCGGACAGATCAACAGCAGCCATATCGACCAGGAAGTGGAACTTTGCGGATGGGTCCACCGTCGGCGGGATCATGGCGGCGTTATCTTCATCGATCTGCGCGATCGGGAAGGGCTGGTCCAGGTGGTCTACGATCCAGATCTCCCGGAGATGTTCTCCCTGGCGGAAGGGGTGCGCAATGAGTTTGTGCTGCGGATCAAGGGCCGTGTGCGTGCACGTCCTGAAGGTACGGTAAACAAGGACCTGCCCACCGGCGAGATTGAGATCCTGGGACTTGAGCTGGAGATTCTCAACCGCGCCGAGACCCCTCCGTTTCAGCTGGACGAACACGAAAAGGCCTCTAAGGAGATTCGGTTGCGTTATCGCTACATCGATCTGCGCCGCCCGGAGATGCTGGAGAAGATTCGCATCCGCTCCCGGGTGACCCAGGCATTGCGCCGTTTCCTCGACGCCGAGGGGTTCCTTGACATCGAAACGCCGATGCTCACCAAGGCGACCCCGGAAGGCGCCCGGGACTATCTGGTGCCGAGCCGCACACATCCGGGTGAATTTTTCGCCCTCCCTCAGTCCCCTCAACTGTTCAAACAGCTGCTGATGATGTCAGGCATGGATCGCTACTATCAGGTCGTCCGCTGTTTTCGCGACGAGGATCTGCGTGCCGATCGCCAGCCTGAATTCACCCAACTCGATATCGAGACCTCGTTCATGGACGAAGACGAGATCATGCGCCTCAACGAGGAGATGATCCGTCAGCTCTACCGGGAGGTACTGGGTGTGGAACTGCCCAACCCATTTCCCCGCATGACCTATGACGAGGCCATGGAACGCTACGGCTCCGATCGCCCCGATCTGCGCGTACCGCTGGAACTGGTGGACCTTCGGGATCTCATGCAGGAGGTGGAGTTCAAGGTCTTTTCCGGGCCTGCCAAGGATCCCAAAGGTCGGGTCGCGGCAATGAAGGTTCCCGGTGGCGGTGCCCTGAGCCGCAAACAGATCGACGAATACACCAAGTTCGTCAGCATTTATGGCGCCAAGGGGCTGGCCTATATCAAGGTCAATGAAAAGGCCAAAGGGATCGAGGGTCTGCAATCACCCATCCTCAAATTCCTGCCGGATTCGGTGGTGGAGGGTATCCTGGAACGCTCGGGAGCCGAGGATGGCGACCTGATCTTCTTCGGCGCCGACAGATCGAACGTGGTCAACGAGTCCCTCGGGGCGTTGCGCGTCAAGGTCGGCCAGGATATGGACCTGTTGCAGGGTACCTGGAAGCCCCTCTGGGTCATCGATTTTCCCATGTTCGAATGGGATGAACAGCACGATCGCTGGACTCCGCTGCACCATCCTTTCACATCACCCATCCTGGATCAGATCGACCTGCTCGATTCCGATCCGGGCGCCTGTAAGTCCCGTGCCTACGACATGGTGATGAACGGGGTCGAACTGGGTGGCGGTTCCATCCGTATCCATCAGCAGGAAGTCCAGCAAAAGATCTTCAAGCTGCTGGAGATCAACGAGGAAGAGGCCGAGGAGAAATTCGGCTTTCTGCTGACGGCCCTCAAGTTCGGTTGTCCCCCGCACGGTGGACTGGCGTTTGGTCTGGACCGTCTGGTCATGCTGCTGACCGGTTCGAACTCGATCCGCGAGGTTATGGCATTTCCCAAGACCCAGACCGCAGCCTGTTTGCTGACCTCGGCGCCTTCCGAAGTTTCCGCGGAACAGTTACGCGAACTGTCGATCCGGGTGCGTAAGCCGGTGGTAGAAGAGAGTAAGGCCTAGGCGGTATCGGGCCTTTGTCCCGCAAACTGAAAAAGCGGCCTGAATCCGTACTGGTGGTCGTATACACCCTGAAGGGTGAGGTGCTGTTGTTGCGTCGGGTCAAGCCACGGGATTTCTGGCAGTCCGTGACAGGCAGTCTTGAGTGGGGCGAAACCCCCATCCAGGCGGCACGCCGGGAACTCAATGAAGAAACAAGCGAGTCTTCGATCTCATGAAAGATTTTGGGACATCCAAGTCCACCAAAATCGATTCGATCTTTGACAGCCTATTATTAACCCGGC
>JBEVVH010000250.1:0-4270 GCA_040507245.1 Candidatus Thiodiazotropha sp. | reverse complement strand
GCGCCTACGGCACGTCGGGTTTCCAGTATCGCCTCGCGACTACCGGGGACTACCAGCCTTCGCTTCGCTTTCCCTGGCTGGCAGCGAACGAAAGAATCCGAGAACCTCAGCCCGCTCCGGAACGGACGGCAAGATTAACCTCACCCCGGATTCGCGGTACACTTCCTGATCTGTTATGCCGTCCCGGTTCCGGGACCGCTTTCTTGAATGACTCCAACCAGCCATGATTTCGGGTGATCCAGTCACCCGCAGGATGCCATGACCGAACTACAAATCCTCTGCGAACACCGCCCTTCCTCCATGAAACTCGAAATCCAGGGTGTCTACGACTGGCCCGTCTGGTCCAAGGAGGTCTCCACCTTCGAATGGTCCTATGATCGCACTGAGATCTGCTACTTTGTACGCGGCAAGGTCATCGTCACCCCAAAGGACGGTGAACCCCAGACCTTCCAGCGGGGTGACCTGGTAACCTTCCCGGCGGGCATGGAGTGCACCTGGGAGGTGCTCAAACCGGTGGAAAAGCACTACACCTTCGAGTAGCCCACACCCATGGCTCAGCCTCAGCCTTCCGCACCTCAGCACACCCCGATGATGCAACAGTATCTCGGCATCAAGCGGGAACATCCCGGTATGCTGGTGTTTTACCGGATGGGGGATTTCTACGAACTTTTCTACGCCGATGCGGAAAAGGCGGCCCGCCTGCTGGACATCACCCTGACCAAACGCGGCCAGTCCGCCGGTCAGCCGATTCCCATGGCCGGGGTGCCCTACCATGCGGCCGAAGGCTATCTGGCCCGCCTGGTGAAACAGGGTGAATCCGTGGCCATCTGTGAACAGATCGGGGATCCTGCAACCAGCAAGGGTCCGGTGGAACGCAAGGTCGTGCGGATCGTCACCCCGGGCACCCTTACAGACGAGGCGTTGCTCGAGGAACGGCGGGAAAATCTGCTGGTCGCAGTCAATGAGCAGGGCAGCGAACTGGGTATCGCTGTGTTGGATCTGGCCAGTGGGCGCTTCTCCGTTTTGCAGGTCCAGGGAGCGGAAGCATTGCGCAGTGAACTGGAACGTCTGGCGCCGGCGGAACTGCTGCTGGACGAGGATTCAAAACTCGCCGATACCCTGGGCTTGCGCTGCGGCACCACACGACGACCCGCCTGGCATTTCGATACGGACTCCGCGACACATCTGCTGACCCGACAATTCGGCACCCGGGACCTGGGCGGGTTTGGTTGCCAGGGACTGCCCTGGGCAATGGGTGCCGCGGGCTGCCTGCTGCAGTATGTCGAAGAGACCCAGTTCGGCAGCTTGCCACATATCCGCGGACTGCGTGTCGAACATCGCCACGACAGCATCATCATCGATGCCGCCACGCGCCGAAACCTGGAGCTGGTCCATTCCCTGAGCGACCAGCCGCAGCACACCCTGGCCGGCATTCTGGACCGGACCGTGACCGCCATGGGCAGCCGCATGCTGCGCCGCTGGATCAACCAGCCCCTGCGCGATCGCAACCCGGTGTCCCAGCGTCACGCCACGGTTCAGAGCCTGTTGGAGAGCAATCTGTTCGAGCCGATTCAGGAGCTGTTCAGGGGTATCGGTGACATAGAGCGAATCCTCGCACGCATTGCGCTAAAAAGCGCAAGACCCCGGGACCTGGCGACCCTGCGCGACTCCCTCGCCATGCTACCCCAACTGCAAACACTGCTCAGCCAACTCGATGCGCCATTGACCCAGACCCTGAGCCTGGAGATCGGGGAACATCCGCAGCAGCAGACATTGTTGCAGCAGGCGATCATTGAGCAACCACCGATGCTGATCCGGGACGGTGGCGTGATCGCAGCCGGTTACGATCAGGAACTCGACGAACTCCGCGCCCTGTCGCAAAACGCGGATCAGTTCCTGCTCGACCTGGAGCAGCGTGAACGTGAACGTACCGGGCTGTCAAACCTCAAGGTCAGTTACAACCGGGTACATGGGTACTATATCGAGATCAGCCGTGCCCAGTCCGCCAAGGCGCCGGATGACTATATCCGCAGACAGACCCTGAAGGGCGCCGAGCGATTCATTACCCCGGAATTGAAAAAATTCGAGGACCAGGTATTGAGCGCCCGGGAACGCGCACTGGCCCGGGAAAAGCATCTATATGAACAGCTGCTCGAAGCCCTGTGCGCCTCGCTGAGCCCGTTGCAGCAGTGTGCCGAGGGCCTGGCGATCCTGGACGTACTGTGCAACCTGGCGGAACGGGCCGACCGCCTGTCCCTGGTCCGCCCCGAACTGATCGAACAACCCGGCCTGGAAATCCGTGACGGCCGTCACCCGGTGGTGGAACAGGTCAGTCAGACTCCCTTCGTCGCCAACAGCGTCTGTTTCAACCCGAACCAGCGCATGCTGATCGTGACCGGACCAAACATGGGCGGCAAATCCACCTTCATGCGTCAAACCGCGCTGATCACCCTGCTCGCCTATGCGGGTAGTTTCGTCCCCGCCGCAGCGGCCAGAATCGGCCCGATTGACCGGATCTTCTCCCGCATCGGGGCATCCGACGACCTGGCCGGCGGACGTTCCACCTTCATGGTCGAGATGGAAGAGACGGCGAACATACTCCACAATGCCACCGACCAGAGTCTGGTGCTGATGGACGAAATCGGCCGCGGCACATCAACCTTCGATGGTCTTTCCCTGGCCTGGGCCTGTGCCGTGGAGTTGGCCACACGGCTGCGGGCATTCACCCTGTTTGCCACCCACTACTTCGAACTCACCACCCTGCCGGATGAATACCCGGGGATCGCCAACCTGCACCTCGATGCCGTGGAACACGGCGACAGCATCGTGTTTTTACATGCGGTGAGAGAGGGACCGGCGAACCAAAGCTATGGCCTGCAGGTCGCAACCCTGGCCGGGGTTCCCAAGCCGGTAATCCGGATGGCCCGCCAAAGACTCCAGGAATTGGAGAACAGTGCTCAGCGCCACGCCGACCAGTTGCAGAATCAGTTGCCTTTGTTTGATATGAATACCCCGGAACCGGGGCCTACACCCCTGGAGCAATTGCTGAATGACATCGATCCGGACGATTTGACGCCAAGACAGGCCCTCGAAACACTCTACCGGCTCAAACAGCAGTTGAATTCCGACCCGGCATGACTCTTCGGCACCCTGTTCTGCGGGATGAAAAAACGATCATCGCCACACACCACCCATTGAGGAGATAACATGAGCGATCACGTGTACAAGAAGATTCAACTGGTAGGTTCGTCCTCCACCAGCACTGACGATGCCATACGCAATGCCATCGCCCGAGCCAATGAAACCATCAATCACATGAACTGGTTCGAAGTAGTGGAAACCCGAGGCCATATTGAGAACGGCCAGGTCTCGCACTGGCAGGTGACCCTGAACATCGGATTTCGACTCAACGATTGAGTAAAATACGGCCTGAATGGTTCCTGGGACGGTGACAACCGTTTCGCGTGCCATTCAGATTCGGTAGTCGTGTAATGGCCGCACTCAAGCCAGCCCGTGCAAGCGAAGGCAATGCGCCAGAAATTTAATCTTTAGGCCGGTCAAATCAGCTTTCGGGTAAATTTCGAACCCCAGTCAGTCAATGAACTTCAGCGAGAGTTCACCCAGGGTGATGTTATCCCCGTCCTTCAGCGGAACGCCTCCCGCCTTGATCGGTTGTCCATTGATCATCGGGGTATTTTCACCGCCGACTTTGAGCAGATAATAGCCGTTGTGGCGCTGATTGATGAGGACCAGATCGCCCCCCGGGTTTCCGACACTGAAGAACGCCCGGTCGATCACCCGCTCCTCTCCAGCATGCACCCCCGCCATAAATTTTACCCGTGCCCCGGACGCCGATTCGGAATCGGCCATGGTGTCCGCTTGAGCAGCACTGGCCGCAGTGGTGGATCTTGATTCGACTGCTTTAACGCCACTCTCCCCCCCCCCCCCGAAATGAGGAAACAGCAGCCACACCCGTTTGCGATGTTGCGGGATCCGTCGAAGGTGTCTGAGCGGTGCGGGGCTTGAGCACCACCGTTCGATCCGGGTCGTCCGTATCCTGGGGAGGAATCTGGGCAATGTAGCGCAGACTGTATTTTCCAATCTCTATCAGATCACCGTGTTTGAGATAACGTTTGGTGACGATCGAACCATTGACCCGGGTGCCGTTGGTGCTGCGTTCGTCCGCTGCCAGCCAGGGAAAGCGAAGCGAAGGCTGGTAGTCCCCGGTAGTCGCGAGGCGATACTGGAAACCCGACGTGCCGTAGGCGCC
>JBEVVH010000249.1:0-4270 GCA_040507245.1 Candidatus Thiodiazotropha sp. | reverse complement strand
TGTTAGTGTTCGTGCATCAATTTTTTCCATCCGGGAATAATACGTGATATCCGTTAAAATATCTCCCTATTATTGAGCCGAGTTAATAACCAACGCAATGGGTGTCGGCTTATGAAACTGTCCCTTTTAAAAATAGTTGACGCCGCCGGGTTCGATCTCGCCTTTTGATTTAATCAGCTTTTTCCTGATCAGTTCTTTGTACATGCATACCCGGTTGCGTCCATGGCTTTTGGCAAAGTAGAGCGCGGTGTCCGCTTCGCTGAAGGCTTCTGATGGGCCGGTTTGTTTTTCGATTTGGGTAACTCCGATACTCACGGTGACTCTTTTTACCTTGGCGTACTGGTGGCGCTCGATGACCTTGCGGATACGATCGAATATGCATTTGGCCTCGTTGATATCCTCCGACTTGATCAGGATTACGAATTCCTCCCCGCCGTATCGAAAGATCAGATCGTATTTTCTCACGCACTTCTCCATCAGTCGCGCGACCAGGATGAGGATTTCATCACCATACAGATGGCCAAAGGTGTCATTGATCAACTTGAAGTGATCAATATCCAATACCCCTAGCCAATAGGACATGCCATGTTTTTGCTTTCTTTTGTTATGTTCGACAAAGGGTTCGATTTCCGAGTTGACCGGTGCCTTTTTATTGATCAGGGTGAGGACCTGGGAGATCTCCTGCTCCAGGGTTTCCCGGTTGAGCAATGCGGTCAGTTTGTCCCGGCGCGCCTGATCGAGGGTGTGGTAAAAGTTTGAATAGACTCTCAGGAATCCCAGAATCAGGTGGTTCAATCCGGAATCGACTTCAGTGGTTCTTTGCAAAAGGATGGCGAATGCTTCTTTTTTTTGATCGAGAGCTGGGTAGATGATGCAGGTTTCACCCGAAGAGTCATGGGGTGCTACATATTCGATCTTTCCGGAGTTGACGGACTTTGTTACGGCCGCACTCATGTCGCTCGACAGAGTCTCTACTTCTGGCTGATCTATGCTGACGATTTTGTCACGGGTTGTGTAGGCGACCAAGCCAATCGTCATTTGCGGTGTATGGGTGAGTACCTGGTACAAGGCGTAGGTTTTACCCTCGTCGATCTCGGTTAGCATTTCAAGCAACCGACTGGAAATCAGTTTTTGATCACCCAGACTGATGAGGTCGGCAAGTGCGTTGACACAGTGAGTCGAGCTGAGTTTTCTTTTCGTTGTAATCATGCATGTTTCGCTCGAGGGGCGATGTCGTCGATATTGATTATGTCATATCTGTTCCGGTCAACACATGAAGCCGGCTAACCTGGGAATCGCAGGATTGTGGAGCACAGCGCGTCAGCTAACGATGGATATCACTTCCATAGTCATTCACGACAGGCATTAAAATCCGAAACATTTTGTTCGTATTCAGTAATCCTGAGTGTCCAGGCATAAGGCTTGCCAACCTTCTTACTACTGTACCGCTTGTAGAATACGAATTTACTCATGGCTTGTGCGTGAATCGATGATCCGATCGTGGTCGGAATCTGCTGTTCCATGGATTTGAAATACTCAGAGGCGTGACACAGGGATCGCGAGTGAGGAGGTTTTGTCGTGATCGACTGTGAGAAGAGGCGACAGGAAGTTGCGAGGTGCTTCTGGACGACGGAGTGGTGTGTTCGGATCAGGGGGTATCTGGGAAGTATACGGTTGTTGCAGAGCTCATCGACCCAACCAGAGAATGGTCGGGGTGAGAGGATTCGAACCTCCGGCCCCTGCCTCCCGAAGACAGTGCTCTACCAGGCTGAGCTACACCCCGTAATGTCGACTGACCGGAACTGGGCCCGGTGCAGCGAGCCGTGAATAGTATCGGAATCGTCTGGCCGATTCAATGGGTTCGGGCGACGGAGAAGTCGGCGAGTTCCAACAGGGCGTCCCGGTAAGGTCCTTCCGGGAGATTTTCCAGCGCCTGCTTGGCCGCTTCCGCTTCCTCGCGTGCAAGGCGCTTGGTGTATTCGATGGCGCCGCTCTCGCGGATCATCTGCATGACGAAGTCGATCTCTTCCAGACCGCCGTTTTCGATGATGTCGCTGAGGCGGGCTCTCTGTTGGGGATCGGCCTTCTTCAGGGATTCGATCAGCGGCAGGGTGGGCTTGCCTTCGGCCAGATCGTCGCCGATGTTCTTGCCGATCTCCTGGTTGTCGGACTGGTAGTCCAGGGCGTCGTCGACCAGCTGGAACGCGATGCCCAGGTGCAGTCCATAGTCGGCCAATGCCTGCTGCACCTCCTGCGGGGCATCGGCGATCACCCCGCCAAGCCGGGCGCCGGCCTCGAACAGGGTGGCGGTCTTACGCTTGATGACCTCCATGTATTCGGTTTCCGTGGCGTCCGGGTTGTGTACGTTGAGCAGCTGCAGGACTTCCCCTTCCGCGATCCGGTTGGTGGCGTGGGAAAGGATGTCCATGACCGGCATGCGGCCTACTGAAACCATCATTTCGAAGGATCGGGAGTAGAGAAAGTCCCCCACCAGCACGCTGGCCTCGTTGCCCCATACCGCGTTGGCGGTCTCCCGGTTGCGACGCAGGTCGGAGCCGTCGACCACGTCGTCATGCAGCAGAGTGGCGGTATGGATGAATTCGATGATCGCGGCCAGGTCGATGTGCCGATGCTCGGCATAGCCGCAGGCCCGGGCGGCCAGCAGCACGATCATCGGCCGCAGGCGCTTGCCCCCGCTGTGCACGATGTAGGCGCCGATCTGGTTGATCAGCACCACATCCGACTTGAGCTGCTCGATGATCAGGCGGTTGACCGCCTCCATGTCATCGGCAATGAGATCTCGAATCCGGGTTATATCCATGGGGAGTCACGTTTCGCAAAAACCAGCGCATGCTAGTGGAGAGCACCCAATAAATCAATGTGATGTCGCATTGGGTCAACGTTGACAGCGGGGGCAGTGGGTGGTGGAACGCTGTCCCAGGGTGGTGCCTTTGAGGGTTGTTCCGCACACCGGGCAGGGTTCGCCGGCCTTGCCGTAGACCTGCAACTCCTGGGCGAAGTAGCCGGGTTGGCTGTCCTCCCGCTGAAAATCCCTCAGGGTGGTGCCGCCCTGGACGATTGCGGCCTGGAGTACCGACTTGATCTCGGCGATGAGTCTCTCGTAACGGGAGGCGGAGATGCGGTTACTCGCCCGTTCCGGGTGGATGCCCGCGCGGAACAGGGATTCGTTGGCGTAGATGTTGCCCACTCCGACCACGATTTTACTGTCCATAATCAGTTGCTTGATGCTGACCTTGCGGTGCCGGCCCTGCTGATACAGGTAGTCTCCGTCGAAGCCCTCGTCCAGAGGTTCCAGTCCCAGGTGAGCGAGCAGGGGATGCGCTTGCGGCGGGGCATCGGTCCACAACACCGCGCCGAATCGGCGCGGATCCCGTAGCCGCAGGCATTTTCCACCGCTCATCATCAGGTCGAAATGACCGTGTTTCTGCGGCGCGGTGTCGCGGGTCACGATGCGCAGACTGCCGGACATGCCGAGATGCACGATCAGGGTCCCACGGGGAAATCCGAACAGGAGGTATTTGCCGCGTCTCGAAACCTGCCGGAGCGTTTGCCCGGTGAGCTGTTCCGCCAGAGTCTGCGGGATCGGCCAGCGCAGGCGGGGTTCCCGCACCAGGACCTGGGTCACCTTGCGGCCCTCCAGATGCGGGGCCACGCCCCGTCGGGTGGTTTCCACCTCTGGCAGTTCAGGCATGGGGAGGCTCCCGCCAGGCGTCTGCCGGTGCGCTGAGATGATGCCGGAAACCGTCCCCGATAAGGTGCACGGTGCCCCGGTAGAGGACATAACGCCAGCCGTTGATTGGATCGGTGGCGCCGAATTCGAAGCGGTCAGAGTCGAACTCGACGATCCAGGTCGGCCGGTCGAGGCCGTAGGGCTGGAGCGCTTCGGGCGCCTCGAAGCGGTGCAGGCTGGGAGTGTGCAACAGCCTTAGCAACTGCTGCACCCTGTGGCCGTCGGCGGGGTGCCCGTCAACCCGCCAGGAACTGCCACTTCGGCTCAGCAGAATGGGTAGCTCAACCCCCTGTTGCTGGACCGTGATGCGCTGCACCGATGCCGGGTCCAGGTTGCTGAGCAGCGGTGTCGGTGCGGGTTGTGACCACCACACCAGGGCGCCCAGGAGCGCAGCGATCAAGATCAGGACGAGGTTTACCTTGTATCCCATGCTAGACACAAATAGGAGACCCCCCAGCTCTGCTGGGGAGGCATTCACAGTTTGACAGATACGGGAATCTCACAGTAACTCCCAAGCGT
>JBEVVH010000248.1:0-4379 GCA_040507245.1 Candidatus Thiodiazotropha sp. | reverse complement strand
GGCGCCTACGGCACGTCGGGTTTCCAGTATCGCCTCGCGACTACCGGGGACTACCAGCCTTCGCTTCGCTTTCCCTGGCTGGCAGCGATTGCTGTTATAGACCTACTAATAAAACCCACTAAACCATTGAATTCACGGGATCCGGCAAACATCGGGATAGCGTGTCATTCAGCGTAAAGCCCCCGCTAAGGCCTGTCCCAAGGACAATCCCCCGTCGTTCGCAGGCAACAGGGATGGAGCGATCACCCTTATTCCCTGCCCCTGTAACCGTTCGACCGTCGCTTCGAGCAATAAGCGGTTCTGCCAAACACCTCCGTTAAGAACCAGGGTATTGAGATTGTGGATGTCCAACAACTCACTACCTGCTTTGCTCACGGCATCAGCCAGACCATGATGAAACCGCGCCGCGATCCGTTCGCGTTCTACCCCTTTTTGCAGATCATCCATGAGGCTCTGCCAAAGCGGCTCCCAGCTCAATGTGCCATCCCGCCAACGGTAGCCGTAAGCCGATTGCCTCTCCTGCTCCATAAAGGGCTCGGCAGCGGCTTCCAGTTCAATCGCGGCATGACCTTCAAAGCCAGCCTGTTCACGACAGTATCCGAGCGCGGCGGCTACAGCATCGAACAACCGACCGGCGGATGAGGCGGGCGGGCTGTTCAGGCCTTTGCGGATCATCGCCTGTAAGGTATCCAGGGGCTTCTGCCGTAGAAAGCGGATGATTTCGAGATCCGCGTAGTCTTGCATCAGGGATTCGCTGTCGGGCAACTGCAGCAGGTGGGCCAAAGTGTTACGCCAGAGCTCGCGCATCGCCATGACCCCTCCGGGCATGGGCACGGGCTGGAATCCGGCGAGCTTCTCATACCCGGTGTAGCCCGCAAGGAGGAATTCACCGCCCCAGAGTTCACCGCCCTCCCCCATCCCCAGTCCATCGAGGGCGATCCCCAGAACCGTTTCGTCCCGGGGTATGCCGTGCTCGGCCATGCAGGAGACGATGTGGGCGTGGTGATGCTGCACCTCGATTAGTGGGACCTGCAGTGTCTCAGCCATCTCCCGGCCCAGCTGAGTGGAGAGGTAGTTGGGGTGCTTGTCCACCGCGATCCGTTGCGGGATGAAATCGAACAGATCGCGGTAGAGTTCCAGGTTGTGGCGATAGTCCCGGTAGGTCGCCGCATCCTCCAGATCACCCATGTGCTGGGAGACGATGGCCTCACCGTCACGCAGCAGACAGAAGCTGTTTTTCAGCTCGCCCCCCATGGCCAGAGTCGGCGGCAGGTTCTTGAACTCCGTGCCCAACGGGATGGGCTGCGGAGCATAGCCCCGGGCACGACGCAGCAGGCGCGGCGCGGAGGCGGCGTAGCGCAGCACGGAATCGTCCAGGCGGTTGACGATCTCCCGGTCATGCAGCAGCCAGACGTCGGCAATCTCCGCGAGGCGCTCCCGGGCTTCATCATTTCCAGTGCACTGGGGCTCGTCACTGCGGTTGCCGGAGGTAAGCACGATGGGACGTGTCATCAACTGCATCAGCAGCTGATGCAGCGGGGTGTAGGGGAGCATGAAGCCGAGACTGTTCTGCCCCGGGGCGATGCCCTCGGGAAGGGTTTCACCGTCGGCGGGGAGAATCACGATGGGGCCGGCCCGGTCCTGCAGCAGTTCCGCCTCCCCGGGACTGAGCCGGGCATAGCGTTGGACCATCTCCGGATCACGGGCCATCAGGGCGAAGGCCTTGTGGTAACGGCGCTTGTTGTGGCGCAACCGGTCCACCGCCTCGGAATTACCCGCATCGCAGGCCAGGTGGAAGCCACCGATCCCCTTGATCGCGAGGATGCGTCCCTCACGGATCAGGCGTGCGGCGGCGGCGATGGCATCTTCATCGGATTCACATGGGGGTGTTTGGCCCTGCGCATCCTCCAGCCAGACCCGGGGGCCGCACTCCGGACAGGCATTGGGCTGGGCATGAAAACGCCGGTTCGCCGGGTCACGGTATTCCGCTTCACAGGCGGGGCACATGGGAAACACCGACATGCTGGTGTTGGCCCGGTCATAGGGCACTGCGTGGATGATCGACAGGCGGGGTCCGCAGTGGGTGCAGTTGGTGAAGGGGTAGCGGTAGCGCCGGTCGCCAGGATCGAGCACCTCGGCCCGGCACTCGGGACAGGTGGCCGCGTCGGCCGCCACGCCGGTTCGGGTCTCGCCATCGTGGCTGGAACGGATACTGAACGCTTCGGGGGGACTCCCTTCGCTGAGTCGGACCCGCTCCACAGCCTGGATCCGCGCCAGGGGCGGCGCCTCGCTTTGCAGCCGTTCGATGAATGTATCGAGCGCCGCCGCGTCACCCCAGGCTGTGAGCAGCACCCCCTCGGCATCGTTCCACACCTCACCCCGCAGACCGCAGTCCCGGGCCAGACGCCACAGGGTGGGCCGCATCCCCACCCCCTGCACGATACCGCGTATCCGGATCGACTCGCCGATCATCAATGCACCGTGCAGACCATGCAGGGATCGAAGGAACGGACGATGTGCTGCACCGCCACCGGTTCCTGCTCCCCGGCCTGGACCGGGGCGTTGCGCAGAGCCAGTTCCAGGGCTCCGGGCTGCTCCTGGCCGTCCCTCGGGGAGAAGTTCCAGGTGGTCGGGGCAATGATCTGGTAGTTAAGGATGCGCCCCCTCTTCACCTTCAGCCAGTGCCCCAGACTGCCCCGGGCGGCCTCCACCAGACCAAAGCCCTGGGCCTCGTCCGGCATCGGCACGCCGTGATGGAAGGCTTCCCCCGGTTTGAGGTCCCGGGCCCACTGTTCCATCGCCAGGGTCACCCGGGCGATCTCCAGCAGGCGGGCGATCACCCGGTTGCGCACATTGCCGCCGCTTTGCCTTACCAGATCACGGATCAGGGGATGCCCATCCACCAGCTGTCGGGCCAGGGCGCCTACCTCCACCACCTGGCCGTCCAGCCTCGGCGCCTTGCACCAGGTGTAGCCCTCATCCAGATCGCTGGCGGGCAGGGTGACACCCTCGAAGGGGTGGCGGGGTTCGCTCTGCATCTGCATCCAGCTGTGGGAGACATCCTCGCGGATACGCGCGGTGTCCAGTGCCTCGACCCGGCCATCCTGCCAGACGCCCTCGGCGAACAGGGGACCCTGGTGGGTGGCGTAGGCCCCGTAGCTCATGAAGCGATCGCTGGCGCGTCCCAGTGATTGCAGTTCCAACGCCTCGGCGATGTGCAGGAAGCGTCGCAGATCCCCATCTTCCGGTGAGGCGGCGTGACGCCATTGCTCCAGGGCTTCAGCGGAATCCAGGGCGACGATCCGTTCAAGATCATCACCGAACAGGATCCGCTGCAGAAAATCGCGAAACGCGAACAGCAGCCCGAGCAGGCGGGTGCGCTCATCCGCAGCTACCGCGCGGGTGGAGCCGCCGGGCTGGATCGCCAGGGTGTGAGGCCATTTTCCGGCCAGCAGACCCTGCAGGTGCATGAACTCGGCGCGGGGTCCCAGCACCTCCCGGACGGCCGAACCCTTGAGCGCCTTAAAGCGTCGCTCCGCCCATCCGTACCAGGACTGCCGGCGGTACACTTCGCGGGCGAAGTCGGGCATGAATAACAGGTAGAAATGGGTCAGGTGATCGGCGACGTTCTCCCCCGCCAGGATCAGGTTGATGGCCCTTTCCCCGTTCGGCGGCGGGGTCAGCCCCATCAGGTCGGCCAGGGCCCGCGCCGAGGCTGCGGACTGGGCCACGGAGCAGATACCACAGATGCGCGGCACGTAGACCAGTGCGTCGTAGGGATCCTTACCCTGCAGAATCTGTTCGTAGCCGCGATAGAGGGGGGAGACCACCCAGGCATCGGCGACCCTGTCATCCCGGATCTCGAGTTGCACCTCCAGATCGCCCTCGACCCGGTTGAAGGGACCGATGATTCTTCGGCTCATTGTGGGGCCACTCCGTGCGTGGGGGTCATGGGGCAGGAATCACCCGGGGATTGCCGCCCGGGGACAGTTACCGAACCTTTCAACAGGGTGACAGTTAAGGCGTCCCTTAGGGGTGATGCCTGGTTTTGATTCAGACCGGCTTGTTGTTGCATGGCATGGTCACTTGAATGCGATGGAACCTGTTGATTCGTTCATTGGCAGCCTGATCACTATGCCTCAGGTTGCCGGTGTTGTTGGATGTCCCCTCTCCCCGGCCCTCTCCTGCAAGGGGAGAGGGAGTGTGCCTGGATGATGGCTCATGCTTGTAAAAGGATGACCCATCCTCTCCGGCTCCTTCAGTGAGCGACGCCCTACTACCCTCTCCCTTCGATCGCTGCCAGCCAGGGAAAGCGAAGCGAAGGCTGGTAGTCCCCGGTAGTCGCGAGGCGATACTGGAAACCCGACGTGCCGTAGGCG
>JBEVVH010000247.1:0-4382 GCA_040507245.1 Candidatus Thiodiazotropha sp. | reverse complement strand
CCCTTTGGCGCCTACGGCACGTCGGATTTCCAGTATCGCCTCGCGACTACCGGGGACTACCAGCCTTCGCTTCGCTTTCCCTGGCTGGCAGCGGATGCATCCGCCCATTCAGCAGGGGGACAGGTTCGCGTAGGCCACCACCAGCCATTTACTGCCCACTTCCTCGAAATTGACCTGCACCCGGGCACTGTGACCCTGGCCCTCCGCATTCAACACCACACCCTCGCCAAACTTGGCATGGCGCACCCGCTGACCGAGATTGAAGCCGCTCAGGGTAGTGGTGTCATGATAGGGCGATGAGCCGTAGATCGGCTGGCTGATGGCAGGGCCGGCTCGCACCTCGCGCATCAGTTCAGCCGGGATCTCACGAATGAACCGGGAGGGCAGGGGATAGCTGTCACTGCCGTGCATGCGGCGACTCTCCGCATGACTGATATAGAGGGTGCGCATCGCCCGGGTGATACCGACGTAACACAAGCGCCGCTCCTCTTCGAGACGCTGGGGATCGTCCGCGGACATGCTGTGGGGAAACAGACCCTCTTCCATACCGACCAGAAACACCAGCGGGAACTCGAGACCCTTGGCGGAGTGCAGGGTCATCAGCTGCACGCAGTCCTCGTAGGGATCGGCCTGCGCCTCACCGGCCTCCAGGGCCGCATGGGAGAGGAAGGCAGACAGATCGTCCATCTCCTCCTGGTCCGGCGAGGGCTCGAACTGACGGGTGGCGTTGACCAGTTCGTCCAGGTTCTCCTTGCGGTCCACACCCTTGCCGTCACGACTCTTTTCGAAATGTTGCGGCAGGCCACTGACATGCAGGACCTGGGCAACCGTGTTGGCCAGGTCCATCTCCTGAGTCTCGGTCTGCAGGTTCTCCAGCAGTTCCAGAAAACCCTGCAACGCACCCGCAGCCCGTTTCGCCAGACCACCGCCCTTGAGCAGGTCCTGGGACGCCTGCCAAAGGGAGCAGCCGAAATCCCGGGCATGGGCGCGTACCCCGTCCAGGGTCTTAGCCCCGATCCCCCTCGGCGGGGTGTTCACTGCCCGCTCGAAGCCACCGTCGTCGTGGGGGTTGCTCAACAGGCGCAGATAGGCCAGTGCGTCCTTGATCTCGGCGCGTTCGAAGAATCGCAGCCCGCCATAGACCCGGTAGGGAATCCCGGACTGGATCAGCGCCTCTTCGAACAGCCGTGACTGGGCCGTGGTGCGGTAGAGGATGGCTGACTCGGCCCGGGCATGACCCTCCTCGATGTTCTGGCGGATCCGTTCGATCACGAATCGGGCCTCGTCGACCTCGTTGAAGGCCGCGTAGAGATTGATCGGCTCCCCTTCTCCGTCCTCGGTCCATAACTGCTTGCCGAGGCGCGAGGGATTATGGTTGATCAGCGCGTTGGCTGCATTGAGGATGTTGCCTGTGGATCGGTAGTTCTGTTCCAGACGTACCAGCCGGACATCCCGGTGCTGGGTCTGGAAATTCTGCAGATTCTCCACCCGGGCGCCCCGCCAGCCATAGATGGACTGGTCGTCGTCGCCAACCACGAACAGATGGTTGGCAGGACTGGAGAGCAGTCTCAGCCAAGCATACTGGATCGCATTGGTGTCCTGGAATTCATCTACCAGAACGTTTTTGAAGCGGGCCTGGTAGTGATGCAGCAGGTCGGGGCGGTCGCGCCAGAGTTCGTGGGCACGCAACAACAGCTCCGCGAAATCCACCTGCCCGCCGCGTTCGCAGGTGGCCTGGTACTCCCGGTAGATACGAATCATCTGGTGCTGAAACGGGTCTCCGCCGTCATCCATGTGCTCGGGCCTGAGGCCTTCATCCTTACGCCCGTTGATGAACCACTGGACCTGCTTCGGCGGCCAACGTGCTTCATCGAGATCGAGGGATTTGAGCAGACGTTTGATCAGCCGGTACTGATCATCCGAATCGAGTATCTGGAAGTTCTGGGGCAGGCCGGCCTCTTTCCAGTGTGCCCGCAGCAGACGATGGGCCAGACCATGAAATGTGCCGACCCACATGCCGCCCAGGGGCTGCCCCAGCAGGGCCTCGATGCGCTGGCGCATCTCCCAAGCGGCCTTGTTGGTGAAGGTCACCGCCATCAGCGACCAGGGGGTCTGCTGCTCCACCGCCAGTAGCCAGGCGATGCGATGCACCAGCACCCGGGTCTTGCCGCTGCCCGCCCCCGCCAGCACCAGCAGGTTGCCGAGCGGGGCGGTTACGGCCTCGCGCTGGGCATCATTGAGGGGATCGAGAATCGGCGAGACATCCATCCGGGTATGATACTCATCCTGTCCGGCTAAATACCAGAAACAGACCCCCACCCGTGAGGATCCCCATCATGACCTGGCCGTTTTTCCGCTAGAATGGCGGAAAAACCATAACTGAGCAGATCAACATGCACATACTGGCTGGCGACATCGGCGGCACAAATACCCGGCTTGCCTGGTTCGATACCGAAACCCATGGACTGCAACCCCGCCTGGAGCGGACCTATCCGAGCCCGGATCACGATAGCATCGAAGCCATTCTCGAAAAGTTTCTCGCCCTGCCCAAGATACCCGAAATTGAGCTTGCCTGCCTCGGCGTGGCCGGACCGGTGATCGACCAGGTCTGTGAAACCACCAATCTGCCCTGGCGCCTTGATGCGGCCGCCATCAAACAGCAATTCCGCTTTCGCAACACCTGGCTGTTAAACGACCTGGAAGCCAATGCCTGGGGACTGGAAACGCTCGAAGCCAAGGATCTGCACACCCTCCACGAAGGCCGAAAACAGACCGGCAGCCGCTCCATCGTCTCTGCCGGGACCGGACTGGGACAGGCGGGCATTTACTGGGACGGGAAATCGTACACACCCTTTTCGTCTGAGGGGGGTCACGCTGACTTCAGCCCCACCAACCCCCAGGAGTATGCCCTGTTCGAATACCTCTCGGCCCGCTACGGACATGTCAGCTGGGAGCGACTGGTCTCCGGCCCGGGCATCGAAAACATCTACGAGTTCCTGCTCCTGCAGCACGGACTGACCACCCCGGATGCATTGCAGCAGCGTATGCAGGAGATCGGCCGGGCACCCGCCATTTCCGAAGCGGCACTGAAAGATGACAACCGGCTCTGCTCACAGACCCTGGGGGTGTTCGTCGGGTTGTATGCCAGGGAAACGGCAAACCATGCCCTGAAGATCATGTCCCGGGGCGGAGTGTTTCTCGGCGGGGGTATCGCGCCGAAAATCCTGCGTTTATTTGAAAAACACGATTTCGTTGCCCAGTTTCAGGCCAAGGGTCGCATGAGTCCGCTGCTCGCATCCATGCCCTTGAGGGTGGTGCTGAATGACAAGACCGCATTGCTGGGTGCGGCCTACTATGCGGCCCACCACGTCTGAGCAACTTTTCAACGAAATCTTCGTGGGGTGGGGGATGGACCCCGCCCGATCATCTCATCGGGCGGGGTGGGAAGTGCCAGGCGGGCCACTGGACCCACCTGTAAAGCCACTTAGTTGAACGGCGTCGGTGCCGGGGTGGCGTCAGTGGAAGGCGGCAGGATCGGCAGCAGGAATTGCGGCTGATCACCGGTCAGGGTTTTCAGGAAGGCGACAATCTGGGCGTTCTCTTGCTTGCTGAACTTCTTACCCAGTTGCAGACGACCCATGATATCCACGGCTTCGGTCAGGGTTTCTGCCTCACCGTCGTGGAAATAGGGATAGGTCATCTCCACGTTTCTCAAGGTCGGCACCTTGAATTTGAACCGGTCGGCATCTTTACCGGTTACCGCAGCCAGGCCCTCAGCATTGCTCTTGGTCTGGTAGGGTTCGATCAGACCCATCTTCTGGAAGGAGTTACCGCCAACCGCTTCACCATTGTGACAGGCGGTGCATCCGCTCTCCTTGAACAGTTTGTAACCTGCAAGTTCCTTCGCCGACAGGGCCTCTTGGTCACCCAGCAGCCACTGATCGAAGGGTGCATTCGGAGTTACCAGGGTTTTCTCGAATTCCGCAATCGCCTGGGTCACCTCATCGATGGTCACCTTATCTGACCCGAACACCAGCTTGAATTCCGCAACGTACTCGGGAATGGACTCGATCACGCCCACCGCCAGCTCATGGGTGAAACCCATCTCGCCGGGATTGGCAATCGGACCACCGGCCTGAGCCTTGAGATCCGCGGCACGGCCGTCCCAGAACTGGGCCAGGTTCAGACTGGAGTTGAGTACGGTCGGGGCATTGATCGGACCCTGCTGCCAATGATCACCGATGGAGGTCTTGAGATTATCGGTGCCGCCCATACTCAGGTTGTGGCAGGAGTTGAGGCTGTAGAAAAACCCTATTTTTCGTTAGAATCAAGGCATCACAATACTGGCATGGAGAATGGATGATGGCCCGTTACAAGGATTA
>JBEVVH010000246.1:0-4403 GCA_040507245.1 Candidatus Thiodiazotropha sp. | reverse complement strand
AGCACTTCGCGTGGTAATTTTCTTGCATCGATTTTCTCTTCCATGGAAGAGGAGTATATCAGATATACTTAGTCGCCAGGTTAATAACAGGCCCTAGGAGTCTGGATTGGAAGCATTCATCAATTTCATCAGCCAGGCCTATTACGACAGGCTCGACCAGGTATTCAGCCTGTTCGATTATGGCGTACTGATTATCAACACCCTGATCTTTCTGCTCTCATCCCGGATCGTCACCAAATTCGGCTACCCTCCCGCTGATCGCAAACACGCGTCCAGTGTGTGGATCCTGAGACTGGTCAACATCATTTTGTTTCTGCTCTATTTCCTGGCTGTTTTTTTCACCGACAAGGCCCGCCCCCTATCGCTCACCGGGCTGACCCTGTTGTGCGCTTACCTGTTGGCCCACCTGTTTCAGCTGCAGGTCCTGAAACGCTATGGCAGAACCCGCGAGATCGATGAAAGGGAGGTACTGACCCACACCTACCAGTCGGAAATCATCGGTCTGATCGGCTGGATCGTGGCAGGCGTCATCTCATTCCTGATCATCATCAACACCTGGGAGATGACCCGTTGGCTGCACGCCACCTCGGTACTGGGCGCAGTGCTGCTGATTGTCTATTCCACCAAGGATGTATGGGCGCCGGACAATATCAACGGCTTGATTCTCCTCTATAACAACGATGTGGAACCCGGTTCGGTGATTCAGGTCAGGGAACTCGATCTGCTGGGCGTAGTGATCCGCACCACCCTGACCCAGACCGTGTTCAAGGATCTGCGCAGAAAATACAAAATCCTGTTGCCCAACTCCAGATTCCGTGCCAGCAAGATCGAAATCCTAACCAGCGACTCGAATGGCAAACTGGATTGCTATGCCGACTTCAAGATCGGATACGGGTATGACGGGGATGTGATCGAACGATTCCTCAAGCAGGTCTGGCAGGATGTCGCCGATTCTGGGTCCCTGATCGATCAGGAACGTCCCCCCAGGTAGCGATCGTGGAGAACGGCGACCATGCCGTGACCTGGCGGCTCTCCTACCGGATCAGCAGCGCCTACCGCCTGATCGAAGCGGAATTCACAGTCAACCGGGCCGCTTATGACCGCTCCATCCAGATGGACATCGGCCTGAACACGCCATTGACGCACTGGATCGATAATCTGCCGGATTAAGGTTAACAGCCTGCTAAGTGAGTCCCATCGTTTGCTTCGACGGTTGCCGTGCGGGCAGACAATTATCCTCTGGAAACCGCCCCGCGACCGCTTCCAGACCCGCACCGATCTCTTCACTCAACCGATCCAGCAGGGCGTATCGATTACGGTACATTGAACGTTTCTTCGAGATGACCTCATTCAGATCCCTGGTTGCGGGTTGAGCGGGCAACTCGAAAAAAGCTGCGCTGCTGCGTATCCCGCCACGGTCTGACCAGACCTCGTCATAATTGAGATACAGATGACAGTCCTTTTTTTTCAAACAATAAAAGTAGTGCTTATGCTGCCGATGCGAATCGGCAATCGCATAGATTCGATCGATTCCCACCCGATAGCAAAAGATCTGAAAAACCTCGACCATCAAGTCTCGCGGACGTATGCCATAGGTTTTTCGGGTCATGTCACGATACAGCGTCTCGATGTTCGGCATACGCCGTCCCTGGATGGCGCCCACCAGGGCGCAAATCTGGTCTGAGGCATTTTTGTGTAACGAGAATGCCAGAGTAAATATCCGCTCGTGGCCGACATAGGTGTTCAAGGTCAGCATCCCCTCCCTCATAAACAGACCGTTCTTGTCGATCACGATACGTAACCCAGGATAGACATCATCGACCTCGGCAAGAATTCTTTCCTGAGTGGCCTGGCAGTCGATTCGGTACGGCAGTTCAAGGAGGGTTGCAAAATGACTGTAGAGATACTCCACACGTTCAGAGGCACCCCAGTCCTTGCATTGATAGGGCCAGAAGATACTCGGAATGGCTTCTGGGTGCTGCTCCATCAGCACGCGAAAACGATCAACCGTGACCGGGTCCATGAACATGATGTCTTTGGCATTCAATGATGCCATGACGAAATAGGCGATTCGCCCTTTCAGGTACCCGTATTTCAGGGGACTGAGTTTGGCCTTGCGTTGATCTGGCTCCAGGGTGATCTTTTCTGAAGACCTCAGTATCAGAGAAGCTCGTCTAAACATCCTGAGATTCCTTTCATTCAACGACTCCGGTGAATCATCACGCTGCGTCCCCGCTCTGCGCGAGGGGATATCAGCTACTTCCATGCCAGTACATGCTTCCTTGATCCTATCACAAGCTAACGGGCGTGCTGATATCCGGGAACAGGCTCAAACAGCGTACGGGGTCTTAATTCTGTAAATATTTGTGAACGAAATCACTATCCGAGTCTGATCACCCACAGGCGAGGAAGTAAGCGGATGACAATTCGTTGAATAACGCTGTTCACTGAAGTGATCTAGGGTCTGTTAACAGGCAATCAGTCCGTCGATCTGTTGCTCTACCGCTCAACAAATCAACAAACCGAAAACGGATTCAATTCGGGGAATATTGGAACGGGGGGGACGGGACAGTCGGCTAGCCGGCAGAATGCCGGCCCCGACCCATCCCATCAACCGCTTACGGAGCACCCCTGTGGACTGAGGCGACCATTTTCGGTTTTATCAGAAACGATAACCCACTTTACCGAAGATACGGGTGTTCTTCAGATCATCGTTGGTATCGTCCAACTCCTGGGTCCATTGATAGCGGGCTTCAGCACCGAGGAACAGTTGTTCACTCATTTTATAGTGCAGGCTCACACCACCCTGGATAGCCAGTACGCCTTCATTGACGTGTCGACCATCCGCGTCCACATAGCCAATGCCAGGGCCGACGCCGATCGAAAACTTGTCATCGATGCGATAAAGGTAGTGCGGGTTCATTTCAAAACTGGTGATCTTCAGGCCGCTGTCGTCATACTGCATGTAGCTGAACTGCTGACGGATGCTGCCCTGGGGGGGATCCAGTAACAGGCAGTTCATGGGGAGTTCCAGGCCGAAAGACAGGTCCGCGTCCAGTCCGTGGGGTAAGGGGTCGGTGATACCACCCATTACGGAAAGGGTCAGATCCGGATCGAAGCCATCGCTTTTGGCCGGGAGAAACCCCCAGTGGTCTGCCGCCCAAAGCTGGTTATGGCCCAGCCCCAAGCCCACCATGGCTATAAGCCCAATGATCGTTTTGTTCATGATTACTTCCTGGATTGGCTAGAACTACTTAAAATCCGGCGCATAATATAGCAAATTACTCTGGTAATCTGTGACACAACCTCCACGACGCCCTGGAAAGTGTCGGCCAACCATCGCCGAGACATTGAATAAGTGCACGATGAACTTTCAATAATGTCCGGACTCCGCTATAAATTCATATGGGTAAAGTCCTGATTTTCGGCAGATTATCTCATTACCAGGATGAGGAGAACGGGCAAGCGAGTCTTCGATCTCATGAAAGATTTTGGGACATCCAAGTCCACCAAAATCGATTCGATCTTTGACAGCCTATTAGTGCCCCGGCCGTCCCGGTCACTGACACTACGCGATGACTTCGCAAGCTCGTCACCGCTCCGTTGTCAGCTCCCGAATGACTGGACGTCGCGTTCGGATGCGATCTTTGGATCCCCTTTGGCGCCTACGGCACGTCGGGTTTCCAGTATCGCCTCGCGACTACCGGGGACTACCAGCCTTCGCTTCGCTTTCCCTGGCTGGCAGCGATCGCTGCCCAGTAGGCTGCCAACCAGTGGCCGGCAACACTAATTCATTGTAATCAAAGTATTTATTCTCATAGAGATACGCATCATGACATCCCGACATGGAATCTTCGCAGTGGTGCGCAAATGGTTGCCATGGCTGTACCTGGTATTCAGCACTCCACTCATGGCGAATAAATTCGAAACCATCGGCAGCGGAGTCCAGGGGTCGAGCCAGATCAAGATCGAGTATCTGCAGATCATCGCCTACGCGGCGGGGGGGATTTTTCTGATTGCCGGAATACTGGCCATCGTACTGCACAACAGCAATGCCCAGACCCTGAATTACACCATGTGGAAATATTCGGCCGGGCTGTTTTTTCTGCTCAGCATCGCATCCGTAGCAGCGGGCCTTTTCATGCATTAGCAAGCCGATCGCTTGCGGCTCGAATATCGGGCTGTCAACCGCTTGCCGAGGGCACCACGTAAAAGAGCACAGAAAAGAAGTGCAGCATGCTGCCCGCCATCACGAACAGATGCCAAACGGCATGATGATAGGCCAGACGCTTCCACACATAGAAGATCACGCCCCAAGCGAGTCTTCGATCTCATGAAAGATTTTGGGACATCCAAGTCCACCAAAATCGATTCGATCTTTGACAGCCTATTAGTGCCCCGGC
>JBEVVH010000245.1:0-4429 GCA_040507245.1 Candidatus Thiodiazotropha sp. | reverse complement strand
AGGTACGAAGTACCTTACAAGGAGGCCGGATATACGGCAGCAAACCTGTCCCTGACATTAACCACAAGATGCCTTGCAAATGGGGAGGAGATCATATACGGGTGCAGCCAAGCGAAACCCGGGAACAACCCTCCGGAGCTCCGGAGCTGGCGGTGATTGGCGTGTATTCGCAGTCATTCTTCGCTTAAGTAAGTGCCCTTGACATTAAGCGGGTATAATCCCTGTTTTTCTCAGAATCATTCGGACAGTCATCATCATGCAACTCTCAACCCTCACCGCAGTCTCCCCCATCGACGGCCGCTACGGCAGCAAATCGGAAAGCCTGCGCCCGATCTTCAGTGAATTCGGCCTGATCCGTCACCGGGTCACGGTGGAGATCCGCTGGCTCCAGGCCCTGGCAGGGCACCACGAAATCCTTGAGATTCCCACGCTGAGTGAACATGCGCACAACATCCTCAATGGGATTGTGGACAACTTCAGTGAGGAGGACGCCCGACGCATCAAGAACATCGAGCGTACCACCAATCACGACGTCAAGGCGGTGGAGTATTTCCTCAAGAAGAAGATTGCCGGAAACGAGGAACTTGAGAACATCAGCGAATTCATCCATTTCGCCTGCACCTCCGAGGACATCAACAACCTCTCCCATGCATTGATGCTGCGCGAGGGGCGCGGTCAGGTCCTGCTGCCGCAGATCGATGAGGTCATCGACGGAATCCGTCAACTGGCCATGATGCTGGCCGACCAGCCCATGCTCAGCCGTACCCACGGGCAACCCGCCTCCCCCACCACCCTGGGCAAGGAGATGGCCAACGTAGTCTACCGTCTGCAGCGCCAGCGCGACCAGATCGCTTCCACTGAACTGCTGGGCAAGATCAACGGCGCGGTGGGCAACTACAACGCTCATCTGGCCGCCTATCCGAGCATCAACTGGGCCGGGTTCGCCAAACAGTTCGTGGAGAGTCTCGGCATCAAGTGGAACCCCTACACCATTCAGATCGAACCCCATGATTACATCGCCGAACTGTTCCACGCGCTGAGCCGGTTCAACACCATTCTGATCGATTTCTGCCGCGATGTCTGGAGCTACATCTCCCTGGGCTATTTCAAGCAGAAGACCATCGCGGGTGAGGTGGGATCCTCCACCATGCCGCACAAGGTCAACCCGATCGATTTCGAAAATGCCGAGGGTAATCTGGGCATCGCCAATGCACTGCTCGATCACCTGGCCAACAAGCTGCCGATCTCCCGCTGGCAGCGGGACCTGACTGACTCCACGGTGCTGCGCAACCTGGGCGTGGGATTCGCCCACAGCAGTATCGCTCTGCAATCCCTGTTGCGCGGACTGAGCAAGCTGGAGGCCAATCCGGATGCCATGCTGGCGGATCTGGATGCCAACTGGGAGGTGCTGGCGGAGCCGATCCAAACAGTGATGCGCCGCTACGGCATCGAAAAGCCCTATGAAAAACTCAAGGAGCTGACCCGGGGTCAGCGCATCACACCCGAACAGTTGGAAGCCTTCGTGGAAGGCCTCGAGATACCCGATACCGCCAAGGATGCCCTGAAGCGCATGACACCCATGAACTATCTCGGCAATGCCCGGGAACAGGCCTCGAGTATCTGAATCCAACCCCTCATGAAGCCAGAATTACACTTCCCTCGCGGACTCGATGCGGAAAAGTTCCTGGCCCGCTATTGGCAGAAGAAACCCCTGCTGTTTCGCCAGGCGCTGAACGGCTATCAATGCCCGCTGGAACCGGACGATCTTGCGGGTATGGCCTGTGAAGAGGAGATCGAGTCCCGTCTGGTGCTGGAGAAACACGGCGCCTCCCCCTGGGAGGCCCGTTACGGTCCGTTTGACGAGACGACATTCAACAGCCTCCCGGACTCACACTGGACACTCCTGGTACAGGATGTGGACAAACATCTGCCCGAGGTGGCGCGACTCATCGAATACTTCCGTTTCATACCCGATTGGCGTCTGGATGACGTGATGGTCAGCTATGCGGCGGACCAGGGTTCGGTCGGCCCGCACACCGATGACTACGATGTGTTTCTGTTCCAGGCCAAGGGCAAGCGGCGCTGGAAGATCAGTACCCGGCCAGTACCGGATGATGCGTACATCCCGGGACTCGACCTGCGCATCATGCCCGACTTCGAGGCTGAGGAGGAGTGGTTGCTGGAGCCGGGAGACATGCTCTATCTGCCACCCAATGTGGCGCATTGGGGGATCGCCGAGGGTGAGGCCATGACCTGTTCCGTGGGCTTTCGCGCCCCTTCCTGGCAGGATCTGGCCAATGCCTGGACCGAGTCGGGGCTCGGCCGCTGCCTGCCGCGCCAACGCTATCGGGATCCGCCCCTGCATCCCCAGAGCGCACCGGCGGAGATCCATCCCGAGGCACTGGAACAATTCAAGACCCACCTCAAACAGTGCCTGGCGGAACTGGATGAAGACCCCGGCTGGTTCGGCCGCTTCGTCACCGAAACCAAGGAGCACCTGCAGGTATTCCCCGAAGCCGAGCCGTTGTCGGAGCAGGATTTCCTTACCCGCTTGCGCCAACTTTCGGTGATGCAGCGTAACAGCTGCACCCGTTTCGCCTTCAGCCGGTTTGGGCAGAACGGCGGAGTGAGCCTCTACGCCAACGGGGAGGAGTACCGGTTACCCGCACGCCTGGGTGAGTTTCTGCCGGTGTTGACCCACTACCGGGAGCTGCACTTCGGTTATCTGCAGGAGTGGCTGACGACGCCGGAGGTAAGCACCTTACTCTGCCGTCTGCATAACGACGGTCATCTGCAATTCCCCGATGAGCGATAACGGCTACACCATCCGCCCGGCACGCTGGCCGGAAGAGCGGGCACTGCTGGCAAGTGTCCGGGTGCCGGTATTCATCGTTGAACAGGGTGTGCCTGCCGAACTGGAGTGGGATGACGATGATCTCACCGCCTACCATCTGCTGGCCCTGGATAATGAGCAGCAGGCCATCGGTTCTGCGCGCCTGTTGGGCAGTGGCCAGATCGGGCGCATGGCGGTCCTGCCCGCATGGCGCAACCGGGGCATCGGCACCGCACTCTTACTGGCGCTCATGGAAGAGGCGGACCAGCGGCAGCTTGAACGACTTTTTCTGCATGCCCAGGTTCACGCAGTCCCGTTTTATGAACGACTTGGGTTCGTTCCCCTGGGCGAGGTCTATGAAGAAGCGGGGATTCCCCACCGCAGCATGGAATTCATGTTGGCGGGTGAGAGGGCCCGAGACGACCTGAGCCTGGCCACCTTGAGTGAGAGTGACGAGCGTTTCAGTCTCCGGCACCTCGAGGATCACCAGATCCACACCACCCGGCTGATTCGCCAGGCCCGGCGCAGTCTGTGTGTACTGAGTCTGGACCTCGACCCGCTGGTGTATGAACAGCCGGCCTGCCTGGACGCCATCAAGCAGCTCGCCCTACGATCCCGCTACAGCCAGATCCGTATCCTGCTGCAGGACAACCGGCGGGTCGTACAACAGGGACACCGGCTGGTGGATCTGGCGCAGCGTCTGACCTCAGCAATCGAAATTCGCAAGCCTGCGGATGAGCACATCGACGTGGAGGAAAATTTCCTCTTCGTCGATAACTGCGGCTACCTGCACCGACCTCGGCGGGACAACCTGATCGCCACCGCCTGCTACAACGATCGGGTCCGGGTGAAACGCATGGCCGAACTGTTCGATGAGATCTGGGCCAACGCGGTACCGGACCGGGAACTCTCCCGCCTGCATTTATAACTCAAGTCTCGGAGTTCAGAACGAATTTCATTCGAGTGAACAACACGATCACTAATGCTCCAGGTACAGGATATACGGGTCCTTGCGACGACTGTGCTTATACAGGGCAATAGCCGACACTGATTTTTACCACGAAGAGCACGAAGCGGCGTGTGCATGGATTTCAATATCTAAACGCTACGCAATGAGACTGAATGATTACTCGTCTGATCCTTCGTGCTCTTCATGTCCTTCGTGGTTAAAGAAACCGGTTAGGCGAAGCGTCGCGGGAGAGCCTATCGGTGCCATAGCAACTGGATAAAGGCATCCGCCACCGCGTTCTGCAGATTCTCCCGGTTCAGAGCGATCCACAGGGTCCGGACGACGACTACGCTTATTCAGGGCAGTAGCCAACACTGATTTTTTTACCACGAAGTGCACGAAGGTCACGAAGCGGCGTATTCATGGATTTCAATGCCTAAACGCTACGCAATGAGACTGAATGATTGCTCGTCTGATCCTTCGTGCTCTTCGTGTCCTTCGTGGTTAAAGAAATCGGTTAGGCGAAGCGTCGCGGGAGGATCCCCAGTTACCACGTTTTTCAAGCGAGTCTTCGATCTCATGAAAGATTTTGGGACATCCAAGTCCACCAAAATCGATTCGATCTTTGACAGCCTATTAGTGCCCCG
>JBEVVH010000244.1:0-4472 GCA_040507245.1 Candidatus Thiodiazotropha sp. | reverse complement strand
CCGGGGCACTAATAGGCTGTCAAAGATCGAATCGATTTTGGTGGACTTGGATGTCCCAAAATCTTTCATGAGATCGAAGACTCGCTTGGAGTTTTTTGGTCAGTACGTAGCCGTCCATCTCCGGCATTTCCACGTCGGTCAGCACGATCTGCACGAAATCGCTGGCCTTGTGTCCGGTGGCGGACGCCCGTTCCGCGATCTCACGCATTTTGTTAAGCGCTTCCGAGCCGTTGGTGGTGGCAATGAATTTCATGCCCATGTGATTCATGGTGCGGATGATCTGGTCCCGGGCCACTGCGGAGTCGTCCGCGAACAGCAGGGTGATGTCACTGTCTTCCACCCGCGCGATACCCTCGAAAATGTCCGCGCTCTGGCCGAATCCGGAGGTCTGGCTGAGCACCATCTCCACGTCCATGATCATGACCAGGCGTTTGTCTTTCAATTCAGTGACCGCCGTGACCAGGCCTCCGTGCTGCTGGGCCATCATCGCCGGCGGTACCTTGACATCCTCCCAGGCCAGGCGTTCGATGGTGTCCACCGCGTGTACCAGGAACCCCTGTACATTCTTGTTGTACTCGGTGACGATCAGGATGCCCGGTTTTTCCTCGGTCCGGACACCGCAGAAGTCCGGCAGATTGATTACTGGAATCATGTTGCCACGCAGACTGACCATGCCTTCCACCGAAGAAGGCATATCCGGTGCGTGGGTGATTTCCGGCACAAGCATGACCTCCCGCACTTTGAACACATTGACTCCATAGGTCTCTTCACGGCCGGTATTGATATCCTTGCCCAGGCTGAACAGAAGCACCTCGAGACGGTTCGTTCCGGCTAATCGAGTGCGGTCATCCACGGATTTGATGAAGTTTGTCATTTTGGTTCACTCAGCATGATTCAGGATGTCGTTGTGAAGGCGCAGGCTGCATTCAAGCCGCCGCGCCCTATCATACGGAGTGTAGCGGTCATCCAGGAGAAAGCTTTAACCGCAGCAGTCATTTCCGGAGGGTCAAGCGAAAGCATGTAATTCCACGGATGTCCTGGCTCAGGGTCGGGTCCTGGGGGAGCGGACATTTACTCGCGGCACTCACTTCACTCGCCAAAGGCAAGCGAGTCTTCGATCTCATGAAAGATTTTGGGACATCCAAGTCCACCAAAATCGATTCGATCTTTGACAGCCTATTAGTGCCCCGGCCGTCCCGGTCACTGACACTACGCGATGACTTCGCAAGCTCGTCACCGCTCCGTTGTCAGCTCCCGAATGACTGGACGTCGCGTTCGGATGCGATCTTTGGATCCCCTTTGGCGCCTACGGCACGTCGGGTTTCCAGTATCGCCTCGCGACTACCGGGGACTACCAGCCTTCGCTTCGCTTTCCCTGGCTGGCAGCGCGTGACGCCAGGTTTGAGATAGGATTGTTTCTGCTGAGACTGGAAAATATCGAGATTATGTCTCAAGATCTCGTGATAACGGTCTGAAGCACAAGCCTGTGCCCTGTCAGTCGTTGTCATTTCAAGCTGAACCTGTTCTGTTGAGACAGTCAGGTTCAGTTATTCGAGGAGGAGAGTCGTGAATCCCGAAAAGGTACTGTTTGGTTTTTTCATCGTACTGGCGCTGACGCTCAATTTCGGCTTCTTCGTTGGCGAACTGGATAACCCGGAGCATCACCACGAGTACGAACTGTTCGCGGTGATCGTGGTGAACCTGATTGCCACGGTACTCAAGTTCGGTGATCGCACTCAGATGGGCGCGGTGCTTCTCGCCACCAGTCTGGTGGCCCTGTTGCAGCTGTTTGCCGCTGCCATGGTCTGGGGAGTGGCGGCCCATGTCACGGAGACCGGCCTGACCCCTGGTGCCATGGCCAGTATCGTCTCGCTGTCAGGGGGCGCCATGCTGGCCAACGTGATCTCCGTGATCCTGCTGATCATCGAGACCGTGATGCTGCGGCGTTGAAGTGCGCATCGGGATGAGCAGGCATGACCGCCCGCGCGCATCGGCAGGGTTCCGGTGAATAACATCATTTTTCTCATCTTCCGGCGCATGCGGGCACCCCTGCTGACGCTGATTCTGACCTATTCCATCGCCATGCTCGGCCTGGTCCTGATACCGGGCAAGGATCCCGACGGGAATGTGTGGCACATGGATTTTCTGCACGCGTTCTATTTCGTCAGCTACATGTCCAGCACCATAGGGTTCGGGGAGTTGCCCTATCCGTTTACCCCTGGACAGCGGTTGTGGGTGAGTTTTTCCATCTTTTTCACCGTCGTAGTGTGGCTCTACTCCATTGGTACGGTACTCGCTCTGCTCAAGGACGAGACCTTTCAAAGAGCTTTAACTGAGCGAAGATTCGCGAGAAAAATCAGTAAAATGAGAGACTCTTTTTATCTGATTTGCGGATATGGTCAGACCGGTGAGGCACTGGTCAAATCCCTCACGGATCGAAACCAGCACGCAGTGGTGATCGACATCCTCCAGGATCGGGTGAATCTGTTGCAACTGGAAAATCTGCGTGAGTATGTACCCGGACTGTGCGGTGATGCCCGTTACCCGGATCATCTGCTGGAGGCGGGACTCAAGCATCCTTTGTGTCAGGGTGTGGTGGCATTGACCGATTCCAACGAAGCCAATCTGAAGGTGGCGATCACCTCGAAGCTGCTGCATCCGGACATCCGGGTGATCTGTCGCGCGGACTCCCATGACATCGAAGACAACATGGCTTCCTTCGGCACCGATTACATCATCGATCCTTTCGATGCCTTTGCCCTGTATCTCGCCACTGCGATTCAGGCGCCCTGCATCAGCCTGCTCCAGGATTGGCTCTCACTGGGTAAGCGGGCGATGCTGAACGAACCTGTCTATCCTCCGAATAAGGGACTGTGGGTGATCTGCGGTTTCGGCCGATTCGGTAAAGCGGTGTACGACAAACTGGTCAAGGAGAATCTCGATGTGGTGGTGATCGAGGCCAACCCGAGCCAGACGGGCATGCCCCATACACCCCTGGTGATTGGCCAGGGTACGGAAGCGAAAACCCTGTTGGAGGCGAATATCGAGCGGGCCGTGGGGTTGGTGGCCGGTACGGACAACGATGCGAACAATCTCTCGATCATCATGACCGCGCGCGAATTGAACCCGGATCTGTTCATCATCCTGCGGCAGAACAATAAATACAACGATGCGGTGATCGAGGCGGTCGGGGCGGACATGGTGATGCTGCCAAGCGAGATCATCGCCAACCGTATTCGGGTGCTGCTGGGTTCCCCGCTGCAGCATCAGTTCGTCAAACTGGTCATGCACCAGGAGGAGAGCTGGGCCTGTGAGTTGATCAGCCGTATCTCGGCTCTGGTCAGCCAGCATGCGCCGGAGGTGTGGGAGATTTCATTCACCGAAGTCGAGACCCACGCGGTGTGCCGGCATGTGAAAGAGGGACACAGTCTGCCATTGTGGGCGCTGACCATGGATCCACGGGATCGGGAGAAGTCGCTGCCCTGCATCCCGCTGATGCTGCTGCGCCACCACGATTATTCACTGTTGCCCGATGCCAAGACCAAGATACAGAGGGATGACCGGTTGCTGTTCTGCGGATCTGTTTCGGCTCGCTACCGGATGGAGTGGACCCTGCAAAACGAAAACGCGCTAAGCTATATTCTTACGGGTGAGACGGGGCCGCAGGGCTGGATCTGGCGCCGGTTAAGAAAAAGAGAGGTGACATGAGACCACTGCTGGATAAATTACACCGCGATCACATCAACCTGAGCCGCCTGCTCGATCTGATGTCTGCGGAACTCGATGCCCTGTCCGCAGGGCACGAATCGGACTTCGATCTGAAGATCGAAATGCTCGACTACGTGGAACACTACGCGGAACAGGTGCATCACCCGACCGAGGACCAGATCAACAAGGTTGCGTTTCGCAAGAAATCGATGCGTGATCATAAACCTCTGTACGAGCGGGTGAGTCGGGAGCACGGGGTGTTGCTCGGCCTGGCGAACCGATTCCGCACCACTCTGGAAGGGGCCATGCAGGGCGAAGTGCTGCTGCGGGATGAGGTGGAAACCCAGGGGCGTGAGTTTGTCGCGTTGCAGCGACAGCATATCGATCTGGAAGAGCAGGAATTGTTTCCTCTGATCAATGAGGTACTGACCGACAAGGATTGGGCCAAGCTCGAGGATGAGATCACCGTTGCCGAGGATCCGGTGTTCCAGCGTCAGGATTACAACCGGTTCCGCAGCCTGATCGACTACCTCAAGGCCCACGAAGACGATTGACCGCACAGCGGGCGGGTGACGACCCTCAATCTTGGAAGGGTATCCCGAGGCGGAGTGGCGCTTTTCCTGGCGCAACCCGCAGGGCTGGGACTGCTTTTGTGTCCAAAGGCGTCATCATTCGCTAGACACAAATAGGAGACCCCCCAGCTCTGCTGGGGAGGCATTCACAGTTTGACAGATACGGGAATCTCACAGTAACTCCCAAGCGTG
>JBEVVH010000243.1:0-4517 GCA_040507245.1 Candidatus Thiodiazotropha sp. | reverse complement strand
CGCCTACGGCTCGTCGGGTTTCCAGTATCGCCTCGCGACTACCGGGGACTACCAGCCTTCGCTTCGCTTTCCCTGGCTGGCAGCGATCGAGAAAGCTCACACCTCCCGGTTCACACAGATCGGTGTACTGCTTGTAGAGCGTGGGTATGGTCAGGTCGAACTGTGCCAGCTGGTTTTTCAACTCCTGCAGATCCGCCTCGTAGTCATCCCCGACAAACACCTGGCCCAGTTCATCCCAAGTGGCCCGGCTGGTCTGATAGGGATTGCGCGCAGCGCCGAGAAACTGCTTCGGGGGAAAGTAGCGCAGGTAAAAATCCACCATCAGGTCACGGGCCGGTTTCGGATAACGGGCACTGATGCTCACCGGTCCGAACATATAGCGGATCTCCGGATGATGCCGCAGGTAGGCGCCCAAACCCTGCCACAGATAGTCCAGCGCCCGGGAGCCCCAGTAGCGGGGCTGAACGAAACTTCTCCCCAGTTCAATAGCCTGATCCGCATAGGCGTCGAAGGCCTCATCGAACTTGAACAGGCTCTGGGTGTAGATTCCGTCCTTACCCTGCTGTTCGAGGATTGGGCGAACCTCGCCAATGCGGTAGGATCCCACCATCTCCAACTCATTCTCGTCCCACAGCACCAGGTGACGATAGTGCAGATCGTACTTATCCGTGTCCCGACGCTTGCCGGTGCCCTCTCCCACCTTGCGAAAGCTGATCTCCCGCAGACGTCCGATCTCCCGCATGAAGGCGCTGCCCGGCTCCCAGTCCATCAGCAGAATCTGCTTGCCGTCCCGGGTCTGCCCCAGCACCTCGCCTTTGCTCAGCTCCTTTTTCAACGCCTGACGGGATTCCGGATGGGCTATGCTCTTCTCTGTGGTGAACACCCCGGGTTTGCGCTGGGAGATGCGGTAGAGATGTTTACGCACCATCTTTACCCGGGACTTCAGGCGGATGCCTGCCACATTGAGGTGATCGAAGGGAATCAATTCACCGACCCGAAAGGCGATGGTGTTGGAGCGCTGCAGGAACATCTCCTGCACCAGCAGCAACGCCGCGATCGGCTTGTAGAGCATTGACACCCCGTAGAACAGGGGCGAATTGCGGGCATCGATGTAGATCGGCAGCAAAGGGGAATGAGTACGTCGCGCGAACTGCATGAAACCGCTCTTCCAACGGGTGTCCCGGACCCCGTTAGGCCTCAGGCGCGACACCTCTCCAGCGGGAAAGATGATCACCAGTTCCTCCCGCTCCAGTGCCGCATGAATGCGCTTGACCCCATTGCGGTTCGATCCGCCACCCAGGTTATCCACCGGCAGCAGCAGTTCCCCCAGGGGTTCGATGGATGAGAGCAGGTCCGTGGCCACCACCTTGATATCCCGGCGCACCCGGCTGATCATCAGAATCAGGCTCAGCGCATCCAAGGCCCCCAGGGGATGGTTCGCGACCACGATCACCCGGCCGCTGGGGGGTATATTCTCCAGGTCCTTGTTCGAAACCAGATAGTCGAGATCGAAGTATTCGAGCACCTTTTCGATCAGTTCGAAGCCTCTGAGTGACTGGTGCTCATCCAGAAAACGGTTGATCTCCCATTCCCGGAACAGCATGCGCAGGATCTTCAGCATCGGCCGGGTCACAAGACCCGGCTGCTTCTCGAAAAATCCCGGAAATCGGTTGGTCAGGACCTGTTCTACGTTCAACAAGGTGGCGCTCCCCGGATTAAATTAGCAGGAGCATACGGGCGCATCATGACAGCGGGTTTGCGGGACTATGAGCTTTGCATGTCCTGATCATGACGGTTCAATGAATCCAGCCTGCGGAGGCAGCATATGTCCGCAGAACGATCTCCGGATTGTCAGATCCGTTGTTCCGACAGTGCCTGACGCCACGGATTCACCACAGCGGGAGCCCTCGCGTCGGTGCGAAAAACGGGGAGACCGGACTTACCTCCCCAAGCCGGGATATGCGATAATTCCCGTTTTTCTCGCCACGCCGGACCCTCCGGACGGCCCGGAACCCAAGCTTGCAAGTCGAACCCCCTATGAACAAAACCCCGCGTAAGATCCTGATCACCAGTGCCCTGCCCTACGCCAACGGGCCGATCCATCTCGGCCACCTGGTGGAGTACATCCAGACCGATATCTGGTCCCGCTTCCAGAAGATGCGCGGTCACCAGTGTCTGTACGTCTGCGCCGACGACGCCCACGGCACGCCGATCATGCTGCGCGCACGCCAGGAGGGCATTACCCCGGAGACCCTGATCGCCCGGGTCGCCGAGGAACATCAGGCGGACTTCGCCGGCTTCCGCGTCGGCTTCGACAACTATCACTCGACCCATTCGCCGGAAAACCAGGTGTGCGCCAACACCATCTACGAGCGCAACCGGGACGCCGGACACATCGCCAAGCGCACCATCACCCAGGCCTACGACCCGGTGGAGCAGATGTTCCTGCCCGACCGCTTCATCAAGGGCACCTGTCCGAAGTGTGGCGCCGAAGATCAGTACGGCGACAACTGCGAGGTGTGTGGCGCCAGTTACTCCCCGGCGGAACTGAAGAACCCGGTCTCTGCGGTATCCGGCGCGGTGCCGGAACAGCGTGAGTCGGATCACTACTTCTTCAAGCTGGGCGATTTCGAAACCATGCTGAAGGAGTGGACCGGAGGCGGTCACGTACAGAGTGAGGTCTCCAACAAGCTGGGCGAATGGTTCGAGGCCGGGTTGCAGGAGTGGGACATCTCCCGGGACGCTCCCTACTTCGGCTTCGAGATTCCCGATCACCCGGGCAAGTATTTCTATGTCTGGCTCGACGCCCCGATCGGTTACATGGCCAGTTTCCGCAACCTGTGCGACAAGACCCAGGGACTCGACTTCGACGAGTACTGGTCCCCGGAGAGCCCGACGGAGCTGTACCATTTCATTGGCAAGGACATCATCTACTTCCACACCCTGTTCTGGCCGGCGATGCTGCATGGGGCAGGCTTTCGCACCCCCAACGCGGTGTTCGCCCACGGCTTTCTCACCGTGGACGGTTCCAAAATGTCCAAGTCCCGGGGCACCTTCATCAAGGCGCGTACCTACCTGGATCATCTGAACCCGGAGTACCTGCGCTACTATTTCGCCGCCAAGCTGGGCTCCGGCGTCGACGACATCGACCTCAACCTGGAGGACTTCGCCGCCCGGGTGAACAGCGATCTGGTAGGTAAGGTGGTGAATATTGCCAGTCGTTGCGCCGGGTTCATCAGCAAGCGTTTCGATGGACGCATGGCCGGGCAGGTCGCCGAACAGGCCCTGTTCGATGAGTTCGTAGCGGCCGGAGAGACCATTGCCGGGCATTATGAAAACCGGGAGTACAGCCGCGCGGTACGCGAGATCATGGCCCTGGCCGACCGGGCCAACCAGTACATCGATGAGCGCAAACCCTGGGTAGTGGCCAAGCAGGATGGGCAGGACGACGAACTGCAGGCCATCTGCAGCGACGGCCTCAACCTGTTCCGTCTGCTGATCGGTTACCTGCGTCCCATCCTGCCCGGTACCGCCGAGATGGCGGAGCACTTCCTGCGGATCGAACCCCTGACCTGGGAGCAGCTGGCCACCCCGCTGGCCGGTCACGGGATCGGCAAGTTCGTCCCCCTCATGACCCGGGTCGATCCCAAGCAGATCGAAGCGATGCTGGAGCATTCGAAAGAGGATCTGGCCGCCCAGGCGCCGGTCAAGGCGGCCAGTCCCGCCGGCGACTCGCCCCTGAGCAAAGACCCGGTCGCCGCCACCATCGAGTATGAGGATTTCGCCAAGCTGGATCTGCGCATCGCCCGCATCGCCAAGGCAGACCATGTGGAAGGCGCCGACAAGCTGTTGCAGCTGACCCTGGATCTGGGCGGAGAAACCCGCAATGTGTTCGCCGGGATCAAGTCAGCCTACTCTCCTGAGGATCTGGAGGGGAAACTCACTGTGATGGTCGCCAACCTGGCGCCGCGCAAGATGCGTTTCGGGGTCTCGGAAGGCATGGTGCTGGCCGCGGGACCGGGGGGCAAGGAGCTGTTCATTCTAAATCCCGATGAAGGGGCGCAGCCGGGTATGCGGGTCAAATAAAATCCCTTCCTGATTACCCACCATGCTCAGCCACACAGATGTAAGATTTGAAAATGTATCTTGTTCCCACGCTCTGCGTGGGAATGCCTATCGATATCACGTTGTATTGCCCAAACCTGTTAGGCGTGCGCAAGCCCGGATCTGCTTGCTCTCCATCGCTGTTCTCCCCTGACCTGATATCGCCGGTTTCACCCTCCTGGGCGAGTCACTTTTCTTTTTCGCCAAAAGAAACGGCGCCTGACTGTCCCGCCCCTACGGGGACCGCTGCGATGCTCGCAAAAACCGGCGGGGCTGGAACTCGCTACGCTCAGACAGCCCGCCCCGGAATTCCGGAGAGTTGTTCCCGGGTTCCGCTTCGCTGCACCCGTATATGGTCTCCTCCCCATTTGCAAGGCATCTTGTGGTTAATGTCAGGGACAGGTTTGCTGCCG
>JBEVVH010000242.1:0-4606 GCA_040507245.1 Candidatus Thiodiazotropha sp. | reverse complement strand
CAAGGAGGCCGGATATACGGCAGCAAACCTGTCCCTGACATCAACCACAAGATGCCTTGCAAATGGGGAGGAGACCATATACGGGTGCAGCGAAGCGGAACCCGGGAGGTTCGGAGCACACCCGGTCCCGGGTTCCGCTGCGCTGCACCCGGGTTACGGTAGTTACGGGAATGGTGAGACAAAGGTACATAGGTAAGCGGTTATGAACACACTACCCACCCTGCTGGTGGTGGACGATGAAGTCCGCAGTCTGGAGACCCTCAAACGCATCCTTGAGGATGACTTCGAGGTGATGACCGCGGAGAACACCGGGCAGGCCGAGACCATCCTCGAATCCGAGTGGGTGCAGATCATCCTCTGCGATCAGCGCATGCCGGAGACCACCGGGGTGGAGTTCCTCAAACAGGTGCGCGAACGCTGGCCGGATGTGATCCGTATGATCATCTCCGGTTATACCGATTCGGAAGACATCATCAGCGCGATCAACGAGGCGGGCATCTACCACTATATGACCAAGCCCTGGCATCCCGAAAGCCTGTTGCTGATGCTGAAGAACGCCACCCGGTTGTATGAACTGCAACGCCAGAACGAAGCGCTCTCCATCGAGCTGAAGATGATGCCCGAGCAGCTCGACGAGGCGATGCATCACAAGCGCAACCAGCTGCGCGACAACTACCAGTGCGAGGACGGCATCGTGCGCAGCGCGGAGAGCTGCATGAACGGGGTGTGCGACAAGATCCGCCGGGTAGCGCCCTACGACGTCTCGGTACTGCTCGCCGGCGAATCGGGTACCGGCAAAGAGCTGGCCGCGCGGGCTCTGCACTACAACAGCCTGCGCTGGAACCAGCCCTTTGTGGTGGAGAACTGCGGCGCCCTGCCGGATGAACTGCTGGAGAGTGAGCTGTTCGGCTACAAGCGCGGCGCCTTCACCGGCGCGGTGGAGGACCGGGTCGGGCTGTTCGAACGGGCCAACGGAGGCACCGTGTTTCTCGATGAGATCGGCGAGGTCTCCCCGGCCTTCCAGGTGAAACTGTTGCGGGTGCTGCAGGAGGGGGAGATCCGCCCCCTCGGCAGCGGCCGCACCCGCCATGTGGACGTGCGCATCATCGCCGCCACCAACCGGGAACTGGAGGCCGAGGTGCGCGAGGGCCGTTTTCGCGAGGATCTCTATTACCGCCTGGCTACCGTGGTGATCCCCCTGCCACCCCTGCGCAAGCGTCGGGAGGACATCCCCCTGCTGGCCAACACCCTGCTGGAGTCGGCGATGAAAAGCCTGGGCAAAAAGGTCCGGGGATTCACCGACGAGGCGATGAACTGCCTCAAGGCCTACGCCTGGCCGGGCAACGTGCGGGAACTGCAGAACGAGGTCTCCCACATGCTGGTGATGGCCAACCACGACGAATTGGGGGCCGACCTGCTCAACAGCCGTATTCTTCAGGCCGCGCCGCACAACGAGGCTCCGGTGGTGGAGCATCTCACCGGCCTGCAGGGCAGTCTCAAGGACCGGGTCGAGGCGCTGGAGGAGCGCATCCTGCGCGAGACCCTGATCCGCCACCGCTGGAACAAGAGCCGCGCCGCACGGGAGCTGGGCCTGTCCCGGGTCGGACTGCGCAGCAAGCTGGAGCGCTACGCTCTGGAACAGCATCATCCGCTGACGGATGAATCCGGCAAACGATCCGCGGGTCATTGAAGCTGGTGCCCAGGCTAATGATCACCCTGCTGCCAGAGGATCCTGGATTTCCCCCAGGGAGCGTGTCGTCAGGCTCCGACCGCGCCCTCGTTCCCACGCTCTGCGTGGGAATGCAGACCATGGGTTCAGCGAACCACTCAAATCTGCAGAGAACAGCCAAGCCCTGGTATGCATTCCCACGCAGAGCGTGGGAACGAGGCAGACGAGGTAAGCCCAGTCTGAGCAGGGCAGTCGGGACCATACGCTCACACCCACACAGAACCTGGAAATGGGTCGACAAGGCGAACAAGGACAGGAATAACGCATGACCGACAACGATCTCCTCAACCCCCCCGCCAGCCTGATCATGCAGGCCGGACTGGGCGGCAACCTGGAACTGGACAGCAACTCGGAGAACGCCTGGATCGAGGTGATCCGCAAGATGGACTCGGTCTACGCCGATCTGGTCTACTACCAGATCGAGCTGGAGCAGAAGAATGCGGCCCTGGAACTCGCCCAGCAGTTCATCGACAGCGTGCTCTCATCGATGACCGACGTACTGATCGTGTGCGATACCGGTAGCCGCATCCAGCAGGTCAATGCGGCGCTGGAGAAGCTCACCGGGTTTCCCGCCTCGGAGTTCGTCGGCAAACCCCTGGTCGAGGTGTTCGGTGCTGATTCGCGCAGTGAACTGCAGCACTTCCCGGAACGCCTGGGCAACCATTCGCTGATCGACTGCGAGGTCAATCTGCGCTGCGCCGACGGCAGCAACGCGCCCCTGGCGATGAACTGCTCATCCCGCTACAACAACACCGGCGGTCTGGTCGGAATGGTGCTCATCGGTCGTCCGGTGGGTGAGCTGCGGCGCGCCTATGACGATCTCAACCAGGCCCATGATGAACTGAAACAGGCCCAGCAGCAGCTGGTGCAATCGGAGAAGATGGCCTCCCTCGGCCGTCTGGTCGCGGGGGTCGCCCACGAACTCAACAACCCGATCAGCTTCGTGTTTGGCAACATGCACGCGCTCAAACGCTATGGAGAACGCATCACCCGCTACCTGGAACGGGTGGAGCAGGAGATCGATTCACCGGCCCTGCGCCAGCTTCACGAGGAGTTGCGCATCGGCCGCATCCTGGACGACATCGAACCCCTGATCGACGGCACCCTGGAAGGGGCGGAGCGGGTCAGTGATATCGTTCAGGATCTGCGCCGTTACTCCGGCGGGCAGCGTGAGGAGGCGGCTTTGTTCGATCTGTCCGGGGCGATCCGCAAGGCGGTGCAGTGGGTGATCAAGGCCGAGCGGATCAAGCCTGAAGTGTGCTACACACTGCCGACGAAACTGAAATACCTGGGCCGCAAGGGACAGTTCCACCAGGTGCTCATCAACCTGGTGCAGAATGCCGCTGACGCCATGCAGAGCATGCCTCGGCAGCAGCTCGACGTGGTCTGTGAAACCCACCCTTCAGGGGGCATCCGGATCTCGATTCGCGACTATGGCCCGGGCATCCCCGAACAGCACCTGCCGCACCTGTTCGATCCTTTTTACACCAGCAAGCCGGTGGGGCAGGGGACCGGGCTGGGACTCTACATCAGCTACGGCCTGGCCCAGGAGATGGGCGGCGCCCTGAGTGCCCGCAATTATCCCCAGGGGGGCGCCGAATTCATCCTGGAGCTGCCCCCGGAGGCTGACTCCAAGACAGCCGCAGGTGGTGGCCGATGACCCGGCGTACCCTGTTGTGGCTGCAGTCCGGGGGCTGCGGGGGGTGTTCCCTGTCCCTGTTCAACGCCGAGGCTCCGAACCTGCTCACGGCCCTGGAGAGCGCCGGCATCGAGTTGTTGTGGCACCCGAGCCTGAGCGAGCAGAGCGGCTCCGAACTGCAGGCCATCCTGCAGCGCATCCTGGACGATGAGCTGATCCTCGATCTGTTCTGTCTCGAAGGTTCGGTGATCCAGGGACCCAACGGCACCGGCCTGTTCCACCGCCAGGCAGGCAGCAACCGGCCGATGCGCGACCTGATCCAGGAACTTGCGCTGAAGGCCCGCCAGGTGATCGCGGTGGGCAGTTGCGCGGCGTTCGGCGGCATGACCGCAGCCGGAGACAATCCCAGTCAGGCCTGTGGGCTGCAGTATGACGGCAACCAACCCGGCGGCCTGCTGGGCAGTGCCTACCGATCGCCCCGGGAACTGCCGGTGATCAACATCGCCGGTTGCCCGACCCATCCCAACTGGGTGCTGCAGACCCTGCTGCAACTGGCCCTGGATGAAAGCGAATCCCCGGCCCTCGACGAGCTCAACCGGCCGCGCAGCTACACCGACCACCTGGTGCATCACGGCTGTCCGCGCAACGAGTACTACGAATTCAAGGCGAGCGCCGAGAAGCACTCCGACCTGGGCTGCATGATGGAACATCTCGGTTGCCTCGGCACCCAGGCACGGGCCGACTGCAACACCCGCCTGTGGAACGGAGAGGGGTCCTGCCTGAGGGGCGGCTATGCCTGTATCAACTGCACCGCGCCGGTGTTCGAAAACCCCAATCACACCTTTCAGAGCACCCCCAAGATCGGCGGCATTCCCATCGGTCTGCCCACTGACATGCCCAAGGCCTGGTTCGTCGCCCTGGCGGCGCTGGCCAAGGCGGCGACACCGGTGCGGCTCAAGCAGAATGCGGTGACCGATCACATCCGGGTGGTGCCGGGGAAGAAGGCGGAGGAGAAATGAAACCGATGCGGCCGTTTTCCATCGTTCCCACGCTCTGCGTGGGAACGCATACCCCGGTTAATCAGAACGTAGTGTAGTGACGGATAAATCCAGGACCAGGTATGCATTCCCACGCAGAGCGTGGGAACGAGCAAGCGAGTCTTCGATCTCATGAAAGATTTTGGGACATCCAAGTCCACCAAAATCGATTCGATCTTTGACAGCCTATTAGTGCCCCGG
>JBEVVH010000241.1:0-4659 GCA_040507245.1 Candidatus Thiodiazotropha sp. | reverse complement strand
CAAGCACTTCGCGTGGTAATTTTCTTGCATCGATTTTCTCTTCCATGGAAGAGGAGTATATCAGATATACTTAGTCGCCAGGTTAATAATTCAGTCAAGACACATCAGGAGTATATAGACGGGTTCAAATCTAAACAAAGAATATCTTTCAAAAGAAAAATCAAAAAAATCAACGAGGCCTTTCCAGGAAAAGTCGAAATACATCGAATTGACTATGCGGACGATCTTGATTACCTGACCCTCAGCGCGAAATAAATAGTGCAGAATTCCTGGAAAATGCATAGTTTCAGACAGCCCATTCCTGAAAGCATCAACAATCAACAATTTCTTCGCCAGGTGACCGAAAACGGCTTTCTGCGTTCCCACGTTTTAAGTCTGGATGGTATACTCTGCGCTTTCACTGTCGGTTATCTGTGCAATGGCATCTATCACTGTGCAGATACCGCTTATGACATCAATTACGCCAAATACTCTCCTGGTACGGTTCTACTCTATCTGGCGATCGAAGACATTATCAATTCGGATCAGGCGAAGGTCATTCACTTCGGTATCACCGACGCGCAATACAAGCGCGAACTGTGTAATTGCCATACCAGAGATGTGAGCTTGATGATCATGCGCCCAACGTTAACCAATAAGATCCGCATCTCCCTGCATCGTACCTATCGAGACTCCAGGGCATGGTTGAAGTCGCGAAAACATCCAACCAAGTAGCAACCCAATTCCCAGTGAGCGTACTCTTGTTGTCTTAGGGTCTGTGAACACTAATCCAACCCGAAGGGCTGTGGCTGATTTATCCGTTGTGGCCTGTATCTCAAAAAGGGGCTGCCTAACAGTCTGTGACCAACTCGATTAATCGCCACCACAAGTAAAGCCGTCAAGTGGTGGCCCGGATTTCGCTGTGCTACATCCGGTCTGAGTCCTCTTGGCAACGGAACATCATCAACTGCGTCAGTATCACAACCAGCGTCTAACCTGACTTGCATAGTCGAGGTAGGCTTGGCCAAATTTCTCCGTCATGGCCCGTTCTTCAAAAGGAATGTCCCAACGGTCGGCGATAAGTACGAATACCATCACCACTAGGAAAGGGGTAAGCGTGCCCAGAGTCAGTGCGAGACCCGTCAGGGCAAGCACAAAACCCAGGTACATGGGATTGCGGCTAAAGCGGAACAGACCCTCGGTGACCAGAAGATCCGGTTCGTTGAAGGTGTGAATATTGGTACCGAGCCGGCGAAACAACCAATTGTGCCAGGCAGAGACACTCAGGCCGCCGATCAGAAGAACTACTCCTGGCCAGGTCTCTGGTGGACGGATCAGATGGCTGATGGGCAACAGGCTGTGCAGGATCATGATCATTATGATCGCGATCATGAACAGTACCGGCGGCAGAATCTTGCGCATCGTTATGACACTCCTTATCTCCAAGATCTGTAAAACGTCATTGTAGCGGGTCAATTATTGTATGAGTTAAAGGGATGTGTCTTGCATCAGGATATCATCACACCTGTTTCTGTAGATCCTATGATCTAAGGTAACATGGGTTGGCGTGTTTGAAAGACAAAGGGGAAACGGCATGGCTGTGAGTGATGCTTACCTGGATTATCTTAGAGACCTTTTCGATTGGTTGCCGTTCTTGAGAGTGAAACGTATGTTTGGCGGCGCCGGGCTCTACAGTGACGATCTGTTTTTTGCCATCGCCGCGGATAACACCCTTTACTTCAAAGCAGACAAACAGAACGAGGCCAGGTATCGTGATGCCGGTGCTACGCAGTTCAGCTATACAGCAAAGGGACGGGTCAGCCGGATGAATTTCTGGTCGCTTCCGGCTGAGGTGGTCGAGTCCTCGGAATCCCTGACCGAATGGACCAACCGGGCGCTGGAAGCCGCGTTGCGATCTAAAAAGTAATGTTCAAACTGCGGTTTTCTTGTTGTGCAACAAGCTGGGTTCCGATGCTCCGATTGGTTTGCTCATGCCGGTATGAAGGATCTATCAGTCCATCGGTCATTTTCATGCGCTCTGTGGCTGAATCATCCTTATGCTCGTTATCTCGATGTCGCTGTCCCCGTTGAAATATTGGCGTTTGTCACTGCAGCTGAGGATTCATAACAGGTCTATTCCCGCTTCTCCATCTGTCGCCACCACGCTGCAAAGTGTTGATCATCATTCCACAGATCAACGGTCTCGCCGATCATCGGCGTCAACAACCGGTAAGCCTTGCCTTTGCTGGCAGTGACGATGCGATCGAACGGCTCGTCCCAAGCGTGGTTGGCAATGGTGAACTTGCCCACGTGGGACGGCAGCAGGGTCTGGGCATGTAGCTCTTCCGCCGCCTGTGCGGCCTGTTCCGGAGTCATGTGAATGTAGCGCCAGCGGTCGTCGTACTGCCCCATGTCCAGTACCGCCAGGTCGAAAGTTCCGAACTGCTCGGCAATCTGCCTAATATGCTGGCCATAGCCGCTATCGCCACCGAAAAAGAGTCGCCGTGCCGAGGTCTCCAGGGCGAAGGCGACCCAGAGGGTCTGGTTCTTCGTCAACAGCCGGCTGGAGTAGTGGCGAGCCGGCAGGAGATGAATCGTCAGGCCGGGATCCAGGGTCACTGCGTTGAACCAGTTGCGGGCATGAAGCTGTTCCCGGGAGTAGCCCCAGTGGAGAAAATACTGGTCGATGCCCAACCCGCTGACCACGTGTCTGACCCTGCCGCGCAATGCGTCTATCGTGGGGTAGTCCAGATGATCCCAGTGATCGTGGGTGATCAGCAGGTAGTCGATCTCCGGCATGTCGGCGACGGAATAGACGAGGGTGCCCTCGAAGGCTTCGTTGGCAAACGGCACCGGGGCGGCATACCGGCTGAACACGGGATCGATCAGGATCCGACGCCCGCCGAGCTGCACGAACCACGACGAATGGCCAAGCCAGACGACCAGGTCCCGCTGAATGTCCAAAGACTTCAGGTCGGTCTTTCGGCTCGGAATAGGGATGGTGGGCCGGAGGTTGTCCGGTCTCTTGTACAACAGGCCCTTTGCGATGATCGACGCCGTACTCTCATCGCCGACCAGTAGCTCGGTCGGTTCGAGATTATGGAACTGGCCATCGGTAAAGCGGGGCGAGCCCTGCCCGCCGGTGAAATCGCTGACGTCGATCGTCGGTCCGAATTGGGGACGTTGCAGATAGACCCATCCTGTGATCAGTAACAGGCCGAGGAGTGTGCCGCCGATGAGCAGGAATTTCATCATGTCGTTTCGCTATCCGTCTGCCAATGGTCCGATTCTCCCGCATGAGGCCGGTATGGGTTCACTCCGGCCTCCGCGAGACGTCATCAAAAGGTTGCCGCATCGATCACATAGCGATAGCGGGCCTTCTTGTTGACCACATCCTCCCAGGCCTGATTGATCTGCTCGGCGCTGATGATCTGTATCTGTGGCAGCACCTTGTGGTCGGCACAGTAGTCCACCACCTCCTGGGTCTCCTTCATGCCGCCGATCAGCGAGGCGTTGAAGTTGACCCGGCTGATGGAGAGCCCGATGGCACTCAGCGTCAGTTCGAACTTCTCCGGCATGCCGACCTGGGTGTAGGTGCCGTAGGGCTTCACCACCGAGGCGTAGGCTGCGACGTCGTATTGATAGGGGATGGTGCAGATCATGTAGTCCAGCTTGCCGGCGTAAGGCGCGAGCTTCTTCAGGTCGTCCACCACCACTGCCTCCTTGGCGCCGAACTTCAGGATGTCGTCGACCTTGCCCGGGGAAGTCGTGAAGGCGTAGACCTCCGCCCCTTTGGAGACAGCGATTTTGATCGCCATGTGGCCGAGTCCGCCGATGCCGGCGACACCCACTTTGTCGCCCGGTTTGAGGTCGAACTTCATCAGCGGCGAATAGGTGGTGATACCGGCGCACAGCAGCGGCGCGGCTTCCTGGAAGCTGATGTGCTCCGGGATGTGGACGGCAAAGTGCTCCTTGACGACGATATTGGTGGAATAACCGCCCTGTGAGATCCCGGTCGGCGAGCTCGCCTCGGGATAGCCGTAGGTGAAAGTGGTGTCAGGACAGTACTGCTCCTCGTGCTGCTTATAGCTCTCGCACTCCGGATTGCCATTCACCATGCAGCCGACGCCCGCCCGGTCACCGACCTTGAACTGGGTGACGTTCCTGCCGACGGCGGTGACGATACCCACGATCTCGTGACCGGGCACCTGCGGGTATTGCTGCGGCCCCCAATGGCCTTTCATTTGATGGATATCGGAGTGGCAGATACTGGCGTATTTGATATCGATCAGGATGTCGTCATCACCCACCGGGCGACGTTCGAACGCCCAGGGCACCAGCTTGCCGGAGGTGTCGACGGCCGCATAGCCTTTCGATTGGATATTGATTACCGGTTTAGTGCCGGCAAACAGATCCAAGGAAGTGGTAAACAGCAGACTGCCACCCGCGAGGGTCGACAGGTGCATGAACTCTCTCCTGCTCAGATCGTCTTTGTCAGACATGGGCGTTTATCCTCGTGTGATGGATTTGATTCAAAGGGTTTCCTGACCGGGCACTTGCTGACCTTAGACCGGTTGAACGGTGGGACGGACGCTGCCAGCCAGGGAAAGCGAAGCGAAGGCTGGTAGTCCCCGGTAGTCGCGAGGCGATACTGGAAACCCGACGAGCCGTAGGCGCCAA
>JBEVVH010000240.1:0-4674 GCA_040507245.1 Candidatus Thiodiazotropha sp. | reverse complement strand
AAGCACTTCGCGTGGTAATTTTCTTGCATCGATTTTCTCTTCCATGGAAGAGGAGTATATCAGATATACTTAGTCGCCAGGTTAATAACCAGGGAATGGTTGCACCAGGAGCTATGTCCTGGTATCTGGTCCATAATGCCGAAACCGTCTTTTGGTCGGTAAAACCCAGACCTTCTTGCCAAACCACATTCGCAGCTCTGATCAGCGTCGCTTCGGCTCCAATGCCTCTCTCCCATCGTAACCAAACAACCAATTCGTTGGCCTGCGATTTCTCACACAGACATGCTAACAACTGCCATGTCTTACCCTCGCCACTCCCCCATCCGCCATTTCCCCAACGACTAACTCCAGTGACGACAAGAATAGGTTTTTCTGTGGGCCATGGCGGTGGCTTTCTTACATCGCGATGCGCATTGTAGCCAGCAACTACAAATTCCCTTTCCAATATTGCCCTCAGTGTCTGATCGAGCCTGTTCATTCGACGAACACTTTTCGGATTGAGGTCGTTAGCCCGTAAAAAACCATCCACCTCAGAGATGGAGATTCTGGTTTCTCCCTCACTCAAGCGCTCAATTAAAGTTCCAATGAGTTGTCTACGCTTGCTTTCTTCATCACCACTGTTGGCGCACATTGGGCTCAACCACTTATCTACCTGTATTTCGGAGCTTTTAGTTGAAACCTTGAAATCCATTTGGAAGTGCTTCAGTAGATGAAATACTGTCGCGGCCTCATCGACACGTTTACACTCTGACACCCGTCTCGTTTTGTTTACGATATGGTCGAATAGATTTCGGAAGGTTTTTTTCTGAAGGTTCGTGCCAAAACAGTAGGTGATGGAGTCTTCCAGCTCCCCAGGCTGATCAACTGTCTGTACTGCGGCGAGAAAATAACGGAAATTCTCGAGGCGGCCTTCGCGGCCGTCCGTAACGAAACGATATTCCGCTTTTTCGGGTGGCGGTTCTAAAACCGCCATTCGTAGGTAGGGCAGGACATCGTTGATGATTGATTGCACAGACCAAGTTCTACTAGGTCGAGTTTTGTACTGCTCGACTAGATACATATTCTGTCCATCTAGCCGGGCATCACCACCGTCCTTAGGTTCCAAAATGATGCAAGCATCTTCTGTAACACCCGAACCACAAACTTGGCCTGTAAAGTGCGCGGAAGCTAACCAATTCAAGTGCTTCAAGATCTGGTACAAAAAGCCGTTGATCGCTGCCGGACCTCCCACCTGAACCATTCCTTACCTCCGAATAGCCATAATTAACCACCCGCTCCATATAGCTTTGTCAAACTCAAAGTTTGCTGAGGTTTGGGGGTAATCAGGTAGACTTACGGCCGCTGATTGTTACAACTTCCCGGTCGCTCAATCCCCTTTCCACCAAATCTATAGACCGCTTCATGGGGCATGATCATGAAACCTCAAATTCGTGATGCCGGCGCCTCTGACCAAACCTTATTGGTTCCGTATGGGCGCCTCTTGCCATCATGCCCCAGCTCTCCATAGAAGATCAGGTCAACACCTTTTGGCCCCATCGGATGCCTAATAGCCTTACAAAGGACCTGAACAACGCGCTTTGATAGCGGCACAGTCCTGGCACTGCCGATTTTAGTCTCATTGAGCCGTACCACCCGCTTTTGCAGGTCAACCTGATCCAGTGTAAGAGACAGAATCTCGCCCTGGCGCATAGCCGTATAGAGAGCGATCCGAACGGGCCCAGCCCAGCATTGGATTGGAGTGTGCATCACAAGCCTTCAACATTCTCCTCATCTCACTCCAGGATAGTCGCCGGTTCCTCCTCTGCCCAGCGCTCGGCCGGCGGATATTGGATACCGGGTTGTAGACCAGCCCCAATCCCCACTCCTTAATAGCAGTAGTATAGAGGTGACCGAGCAGCGCTAGCTCAAGCCTGACTGTCGAAGCACTCCTCCCCTCCTCCAGGCGGTCATCCCGATAGGTCGCAATAACATCAGGCGTGAGGGCGACCAACGAGTATTTACCAAGTTGAGCAGTCAGCGGATTTGCCCGAATCTTTTCCGCCCGCTGAGTGGATGGGCGTTTGGTGGGGGTGATTTCCTTGAGGTAGCGTTTCAGTGCATCCTGCAGAAGTATCTTTTCTGAAGGAGACCGCCTGACATAGACGCCTCTGACCATTTCACTCACCCTCGGTGCGCTTTGCCCAGTCTTCGGCGTCCCGTTTTGTGCGGAACGTCATCGAGGAGGTTGGCCAACCCTTGCGCCGGATGACGGCTTTCCAGCTACCGGAGGGGGTCTTTACGATTGCGGCTATCGGTACTGCGCTCCATGCTTGGTGTACCGAAATTGTGTCTGAGGAAAAAAGGAGCTACGTGAACCACGTAACTCCTTGTTTTAGCTGGTGGGCCATGTAGGATTCGAACCTACGACCAATGGATTAAGAGTCCACTGCTCTACCAGCTGAGCTAATGGCCCATTGTTGAAAAATGGGGTGGACGATGGGTCTCGAACCCACGACCGCCGGAATCACAATCCGGAGCTCTACCAACTGAGCTACGTCCACCATTAAACCGTTTCTGCCATCTGGCAGGGTTCTCGCTCAAAGAACCGTCCTACGACTTGGCACGCCCGGCAGGATTCGAACCTGCTACCCTCGGCTTAGCATACCGACTACGCCTTTCGACGCCCTCCGTTTACCACGGAAGTTTGTGGTCTGGACTATCTCTTCGCCATCTCAGGCGCCGCACGTATAGTCTCTACGGATCCCCGATTTTCGCACCTTTCAGGCACCTACACCCACAAGGGGTAAAATCCGGGTTTCCTCGGGATTGCCATCAGCCTGACCTGTTAAGGTTTCCCCGATACAGTGCGATCCACTCCGTGGGTTCCGATTCCCCAGGGAGGCTCCTAATACACACACCAGTGTGCGCTCAAAGGCCGATGCTCCATCCAAATGAGCTACGGGCGCAAAATTGGTCGGGGTAGAGAGATTCGAACTCCCGACATCCTGCTCCCAAAGCAGGCGCGCTACCAGACTGCGCTATACCCCGTTTTCCCACCAGGGGATGACGTACGCCGCCCTGGATACGCGAAGGGAGGGAATCATACTGTCGATGTCCTTCAAGGTCAATGCCAAACCCGGCCCTTTCGTTCACTGCCAGCGGAACGGGTGTGATAACATGTCGCTCTTTTTTTGAGCCTTGGAATCCACATGAATGCAAAGATTCTGGATGGTAAAGCCATCGCCGCTGAACTGCGTGCCAACATCAAGACCCGGGTCGAGGAACGCACTGCATTGGGACTGCGTCGCCCTGGCCTGGCCGTGGTCCTGGTAGGCGAGAACCCCGCATCTCAGGTTTACGTCCGCAACAAACGTAAATCCTGCGAGGAAGTAGGCTTTGATTCCCAGTCCTATGACCTGCCCAGCGATAGCTCCCAGGAAACCCTGCTGGATCTGATCGACCGTTTGAACGATGACCCGAGTGTGGACGGCATCCTGGTGCAGCTGCCCTTGCCGGAGCAGATCGATGAGGAAGCGGTCATCGAGCGGATTCTACCGACCAAGGACGTGGACGGTTTCCATCCTTATAATGTGGGGCGGCTTGCTTTACGCATGCCCGTCCTGCGCCCATGCACCCCCAAGGGCATCATGACCATGCTGGAGCACACCGGTGAAACACTGGCGGGCCTGGACGCGGTCATCATCGGTCAATCGAACATCGTCGGGCGTCCCATGGCCCTGGAATTACTGGCGGCACGCTGCACCATCACGGTCTGTCACAGCCGCACCCGGGATCTGGCGGAAAAAGCCCGCAATGCGGACATCCTGGTGGCGGCGGTTGGCCGTCCGGAGTTCGTGCCGGGTGACTGGATCAAACCCGGAGCAATGGTGATCGATGTGGGCATCAATCGGACAGAGAGTGGCAAACTGCTGGGTGATGTGGCTTTCGAGGCTGCCCGTGAACGGGCTTCGTGGATCACTCCGGTGCCGGGAGGAGTCGGCCCGATGACCATCGCCACTTTGCTGGAGAACACCCTGCAGGCCGCGGAACTGCACAACGCACTGGCCTGACAGAACACACATACCACACAACTCACCGGAGCACTGCAATGATCAAACAGCGCGCCAGAAAAGTGCTGGAGTTGATAGAGGACCTGGGCTTGCTGGTGATTGCAATTGCCACCCTGGTCGCCACCGCAGACGAGATCATGGTCATGGTGAACGCTCACCGGGTCACGCTGGCCGACCTGCTGCTGCTGTTCATCTACCTTGAGGTGTTCGCCATGGTGGGTGTGTATCTCGAATCAGGCAAGCTCCCTGTACGTATGCCCCTGTACATTGCCATTGTCGCATTGGCGCGATACCTGATCCTGGACATGAAGGCGATGGACAACTGGCGCATGCTGGCAGCCGCTGGTGCAGCCCTGGTGGTGGCGATCACGGTACTGGTGATTCGCTATGGGCACACCCGTTATCCCTATGGAAGAGAGGATTGATACAAAGATACCCATTCTGCCCGCAACCCCCTGAGGGGTAATCACAAACAGACCGGGTAAGGAACGAGATTCGCGTGGCAGATTGGGATATCCACAAGTAACCATCCCTCGGCAAAGCCGGGGGCTTTCGCTGTGAACCGCTCAAAGCGGTCTATTTAACGGAGCCTATCGGCTCCTTGAGCCCCCCAAGGGGGCCATTA
>JBEVVH010000239.1:0-4712 GCA_040507245.1 Candidatus Thiodiazotropha sp. | reverse complement strand
ATTGCATACGCCGCATAGCGATCTCTGTATTTAACGGCCGGGTTAATACATACAGGCGGTAGCGGGTTGCAGAGATCAGGCCCCGGATGATGAGGCCTGATCTGTTCAGAAGATGGTTTGTGCTCTACTCAGTGGATGCGCGAAATCCGGGATGCAGCAGTGCTACTCATGCCTGCTCAGCGAACGGATATTGTTGCGGACCCTGCATGAGTCCCTATGCCCGTTTGAGCACCGCCATCGGCGGGATGTTCAACAATGACCAACTCGCGACGGTCCCGGCAACCCCGATGCCCAGCGCGCCGCCCAGCATGGCCCACAGCCAGAGCAGAGGGTTGAGTGTCCAGGGCAGATCGAACACCGCGGTGGACAGGGTGTAGCTGATCGCAGTGGCGAGCAGTGCGGAGATGACACCCGCCAAAGCACCGAGGAGGGCAAACTCCAGGGCGATTGAGAGGGTCAATTGACGGCGCTTCAATCCCAGGGTTCTGAGCAGGGCAGTCTCCTGCACCCGTAACTCGTAGCTCGCCTGGATGCCGGCGTACAGCACGATCAGACCTGCCGCCAGGGTGAACAGGAATACCGACTCCACCGCCAGCGTACCGCGATCCATGATCTGGCGGATCTGCTGCATCAGGGCCGTGACATCCAGGGCGGTGATGCTCGGATAGGTTCGTATCAGTTGATGCAGAACCTGGCGTTGGCTGGCGGGCAGATGGAAACTCGTGATGTAGGTCGCCGGCTGATCCTTGAGCAGCCCAGGCGGGCTGACGACGAAGAAGTTCACATTGAACGAATCCCATTTCACGCTGCGCAGGTTGACCACCTCGCCACTGACCGTCGCACCGGCCACTTCGAACTGGATCTCGTCACCCAGCTTGATGCCCAGGGTCTTGGCCAGCCCCTCTTCCACCGAGAACCAGGGGCGGTCCAGTTCGGTGGCGCTCCACCAGGTTCCTGAGGTGGTGCGGTTGTCCGTCTGCATTTCCGTCGCGAAACTCAGGTTGAAGTCCCGGGTGGCCAGTCGCTTGGCCCTCGGGTTGGGGTAATCCTCCGCCGATACCGGGTGATCGCCGATGCTGATGAGGCGGCCTCGGATCATCGGGTAGAGACCCACCTCACGGATACCGCTCTGCTCCAGCAGCTTGCGCACCCCGTCCACCTGCCCGGGTTGGATGTTGATCAGAAACTGGTTCGGGGTGTCTTCCGGCAGGCTATTGCGCCAGCTCGAAAGCAGGTCGACCCGCACCAGGGCGAGCACCAGCAGGACCGTCATCCCCAGGCCGAAGCCGGTCAGCTGCACGCTGGTAGTGGCCGGGTTGCGTGACAGGCTCGCTAGGCCGTAACGCCAGGAACCGGCGGCGCGATGGCGCAACGGCGCCAGCAGTCTCACCAGCACACGGGCAATGAGCAACAACAGCAGCAGACCGGCCAGCAGCCCGCCGATCAGTTGAAAGGCCAGCTTGTCATCACCGATCTGCCACACCAGCAGGGCCACCAACACCGAAAGGGCGAGACCCAGGGAGACCTGGTAGCGCAGCGGCGGGGCATCCAGATCCCGGCGGAACACCCGCAGCGGGGGAACATCCCCGAGACGAATCACACTGGGCAGGGAAAATCCGGTCAGCACCAGGATGCCTGTGGCGAATCCTGACAGCAGCGGCCAGGGGGAGGGGGGCGGGATACGCTGGGTGAACCAATGGCCGACCAGTTCCACCAGCACCGCCTGTGCCGCCAGACCGATGAGGCTGCCCAGCAGGCTGGCGATCAGCCCCAGGCCGAGCAGCCTGAGAAGGAAGATCTGGGTGACCTGACGGCGTTGCGCACCCAGGCAGCGGAGCAAAGCGCTGGTGTCGGACTGGCGCTCCACGAAACGCCGGCTGGAGAGGGCCACGGCGACCACGCAAAGCAGGATCGCGGTGGCGGCGGCGAGACGCAGGAACCGGCTCCCCTGGTCAAGGGCGGCCCGGGTTTCCGGGCGGGCGTTGCGGATGTCGTCCACCTCGAGGCCTGGCAGGTCCTGGGTCTTCACCCACTCCGAATAGCCCTGGATGGCGTCCGGTTCTCCCGCGAGCAGCAGATGGTAGCGGACCCGGCTGGTGGGACCCAGCAGCCCGGTGGCCGCCACATCCTGCCGATTGATCATCACCCGGGGCGCCAGCTGGAACAGGTTGGACGAGCGGTCGGGCTCGTAGGTGATGATGCGGGTCACCTGAAACGGGCTTTGTCCCAGCTTGAAGGTATCGCCGATGCCCAGTCCCAGCAGGGGCAGCAAGCGGTCCTCCAGCCAGGCTTCCCCGGGGGCGGGCAGCCCGCTCGCGGGGTGGCTCTCCCCGTCAAAGGCGTCCCGGACCTGTAACTCTCCACGCAAGGGGTAACCGCCGGAGACGGCCTTCACATCGACCAGTTGGGTGTTGTTCCCGTTGAGGATCACGCTGGGAAAACCCAGTGTTCGTGCCTGGGTCAGACCTGACCGGTCGGCCTCATCGCTGAGATTGTCGGGCAGGGGTTCGGTCCGGGTAAGCCGCAGATCCGCGGCCAGCACCTCCGAGGCCTGTTGTTCCATCGCCCGGTCGATGCGGTCGGTAAAAAAACTCACCGAGGTGACCGAGGCCACCGCGATCACCAGTGCGGTGGCGAGAAGACGCAGTTCCCCGGCGCGCCAGTCCCGGCGCAGCAGGCGTATCGCCAGGGTCAGGGGATTCAGCGGGTCGTTCCCGGAGGGCATGCTCATACACTCCCTGCGGTCGGGTTGTCGAGTCGGCCCTCGCGCAGGTGCAGACGCCGGTCGCAACGCTGGGCCAGTTCCGTGTCGTGGGTCACCAGGATCAACACCGTGCGGTGCAGCTCCTGCATGCGAAACAGCAGATCGGCGACCCGTGACCCGGTATGCGCATCCAGGTTGGCCGTGGGTTCGTCGGCAAACAGCACCTCGGGTCGGGGGGCGAAGGCCCGGGCCAGGGCCACCCGCTGCTGTTCGCCGCCGGAGAGTTGGGAGGGGTAGTGGGTCAGACGGGCCTCCAGGCCGACCTCGGCGAGGGCCTCCCGGGCCATCTGCTCAGCGCCCGTTTGGCCGGAGAGTTCCAGGGGCAGCATCACGTTCTCCAGCGCGGTCATGCCGGAGAGCAGTTGGAAGGATTGAAAGACAAACCCGATGCGCCCGGCGCGCAGGGCGGCGCGTCCGTCTTCATCGAGCTCAGTCAGCGACTGGCCGAACAGCTGGATCTCTCCCGAGCTGGCCTCATCGAGCCCCGCGAGGAGCCCCAGCAGGGTGGACTTTCCCGAGCCGGATGCACCGAGAATCGCCAGCGCTTCACCCGGCGCCACCTGCAGATCCACCTGTTGCAGGATATCCAGACGACCCTGGGTGGTTTCGACGAACTTACCCAGACCCCTTGCGGTCACAGGTGAAGGATTGGAAGATGTCTGCAACATGAAAAAATTCCTACTCGCATTTTTGATGTTCTGGATGCTGCCGCTCACCGCTGCAGCGCAGGAGAGCGCTCGCTTGCTGGTGGTCGGTGACAGCCTCAGCGCCGGTTACGGTGTCACCCGTGGTGAACGCTGGGTCGATCTGCTGGAGCGGCAACTGAATGACCATTGTGACGCGTTCCAGGTGATCAATGCCAGTATCAGCGGTGACACCAGCGGCGGCGGGCTGAGCCGCCTGCCGAAACTGCTTGAGCAGCATCGTCCCGACCTGGTGATCATCGAACTGGGAGGCAACGACGGGTTGCGGGGCATCAGTCTGGCGGAGCTGCGCGGTAATCTGCAAGGCATGGTGCAACTCGCCAAACAGGCGGGCGCCCGGGTATTGCTGTTGGGAATGCGACTGCCGGCGAATTACGGACATGATTTCGTTCAAGCCTTTCATCAAGTCTACTTTGATGTCGCCGATGCGGAATCAGTTCCCATGGTGCCGTTTTTTCTTGATGGTGTGGCGCTCAATCCGGAACTGATGCAGGCGGACGGCATTCACCCCAACGACAAGGCCCAGCCGATCATGAAAGACCATGTGTGGGCTGAGTTGAAGCCCATTATTGAAAAGAGTGCCCGGTTCTCCGCATCCTGTTCGTCAACAAACGTCCTGTCCCGTCAGACGGCGCCGCCATAAGAGGTCATCATAAAACGGCTCTGGCTGTGTATAGGGGTGGAAAAGATCGGGTTATTTGAAGCGGGTATGTTATCGAGGGTAAAGCGGGAAAACGAAACAACTGAATACTCTGACAGGGAACGCCTGCAATCCATACAAACAAGCAACACGCCATGTTGTGGAGGGGGTTGTAACTCAAGTTTCGGAGTTCAGGTCGGATTTCAATCAAGTAAACAACAGGATCACAAATGCTCCAGGAACAGGGTTTGCGGGTCCGGACGACGACTGGCTTCTTCAGGGCAGTAGCCAACACTAATTTTTACCACGAAGAGCACGAAGTTCACGAAGCGGCGTGTTCATGGATTTCAATGCCTAAAGCTACGCAATGAGATCAAATGGTTGCTGGTCTTATCCTTCGTGCTCTTCGTGTCCTTCGTGGTTAAAGTTGTAGGTCAGGTTAGCGCAGCGTAACCCGACCTACCGGGTGCCTGATGTGATCATGTGGACGACATGTTTCGTCGATCGCACAAATTCGCTCGCTGCCAGCCAGGGAAAGCGAAGCGAAGGCTGGTAGTCCCCGGTAGTCGCGAGGCGATACTGGAAACCCGACGAGCCGTAGGCG
>JBEVVH010000238.1:0-4745 GCA_040507245.1 Candidatus Thiodiazotropha sp. | reverse complement strand
TGTTAGTGTTCGTGCATCAATTTTTTCCATCCGGGAATAATACGTGATATCCGTTAAAATATCTCCCTATTATTGAGCCGAGTTAATAAGATCGCGACGCTTATCGGTGTCGATGACTTCGATGTTCAGTCCGCCGGCCACGTAGGCGAAGGCGATCAGTTCATCATCGAAGGCTTCCCCCGGAAGCGGGTCGGCGGTGATTCGTGCTCCGCGCTCGGTCAGAGCGCTCATGGTCTGGTGGACATCGTCCGTCTTGAAACACAGGTGGTGCAGTCCCTCACCCCGGGACTTGAGAAAATTCTTCAAGGGGGATTCCGGGCTTGCCGGCTGGATGATCTTGATGTCCAGAGAGCCTTCCTTGCTGAAAAACTGCACCAGCACATCCTGACGGGTGTTTTTCACCACCTGGGTCTTCTCCGCGTAGCCCAGTATTTCGCACAGCCGTTTGCGGGTCGCGGGTATGGAGCGCACCGCGATGCACACATGATCGATATTCATTTCGCCGCCTTCTCCTGCAGAACGAATCGTTGAATCTTGCCCGAGGCGGTTTTCGGCAATTCGTCGATGAAGGCGATCTCCTTGGGTATCTTGTAGATCGCCAGGTTGCTCTTGCAGTGGCGCTGTATGGACATTTTGTCCAGCTCACTGCCGGGTTTCGGTACCACGTAGGCGCGGATGATCTCGCCCAGCATCTCGTCCGGAATGCCGATCACCGCAACCTCCATGACCCCTTCCACCTCCTGGATTACCTCTTCGATCTCTTTCGGGCTGATGCGGTTGGCGCCGCTCTTGATCATGTCGGAGGAGCGGCCGTCGATGTAGAGATAGCCGTCGGCATCGGTATGCGCCAGGTCTCCGGTATGCAGCCAGCCGTCTATCAGGACTTCGGCGGTCTTCTCCGGATCCCCCCAGTAGCCCTGCATGATGTTGTGCCCGGAGGCGCAGATCTCACCGGTCTCACCCGGCTGGGTGACTTGGCCGTCGCTATTGCGCACCTCGATGGTGGTGTCCGGTATGGCGATGCCGATGGAACCCCGTTTGTCGATGAGCTGGTCCGGGGGCAGGTAGGCCAGGCGGGCGCTGGCCTCGGTCTGGCCGTACATGATGAAGATCCGGGTATGGGGCAGGGCGGCGACCAGCTTGTCCGCCAGAGCCGGGGCCATGGCGCCACCGGCCTGGGTCAGGTAGCGCAGACCACTGAGATCGTAATCCTCGAGGTTGACCCGCCCGAGCAGCAGGGCGAAGGTGGACGGTACCCCGGAAAATCCGCTGACCCGCTCATTGGCCATGCGTTCGATCACCCGGTGCGGGTAGACCAGATTGTTCTCCAGGATCAGCGAACCGCCCACCGCGAGATGGGTGTGCAGCACGGAGTTGCCGTAGGAGTAGTAGAAGGGCAGCACATTGAGGATGCTGTCCTGGGCGGTCAGCTCCAGGTATTGCAGGATCGAGGATACGTTGGCGCTGAGGTTGCCGTGACTGAGGGTGACGCCCTTAGGGTAACCGGTGGTGCCCGAGGTGTAGATGATGGACGCCAGGTCTTGCGCCTCCAACGCCACTTCAGGCCACTCCGCAACACCACTGCGGATCGTTTGCCAGAGGATTGCTGCCTCATCATCTCCAGCTGCCTGGGCAGCTACCGCAACCATCCGGGTATCGTCATCAAGACTTTCGGCCACTGCGGCCCGCTCCGCGTGCCGCGCATCCATGAACAGCCAGCGGGAACCGGAATGTTTGACCCAGTTCAGAATGTCCCGGGCCTTTGACTGGGTGTTGAGCGCCACTGTGACACCCCCCGCAGCCCAGACTCCGTAGAACACCGCGGCATAATCGACCGAGTTGGCGAGCAGCAACACCACCCGGTCGCCTTTTTGCAGACCTTGTGCATGCAGGTAGGCGGCGACCTGGCCGATTTCGTCCAGCAGTTCCCGGTAGCTCGCTTGACGGCTGTTGTCGGTTACGGCCGGAGTGTTCGCATGGGCTTCCGCCACGGCCCTGAAGTGCCGGATCAGAGGTGTTTGAGGAGTCAACGCGTCAATCGGCATAACTCACCCGTATCGAAGCAACCGCCCTCCTGGGAGGAATGGCGGGTTTCCAACCTGCCTTCAGGGGTGCCAAGTCTTTCGTCATTCGCAACATATCCTGTGAAAGCGGCCTGCGGGACGGGCAACGCTGATCAGGCTTTCTTCTTGCCGACGAAGGCGACGATGTTGTTCACGGAATCGAGATTCTCAGGAACCATCTCCGTGTCTTCCACCTTGATGCCGAACTCGTCTTCCAGGAAATAGATCACTTCCAGGATGCCTGTGGAGTCGAGGATCCCCTTGTCGAGAAAGGAATCGTTACTGTCCAGGGCCGACTGATCATCGGTAAACAGGTAGTTCTCCAGGATATAGTTTCTGATTTGTTCTTCTACAGACATGGGGTTTCCTAAATATGTGAAATAGTGGTGAATGATACTGTATCGGGATCTGCGAAATATACGCTATCTGGCACCTGTTGCGTAATCAAACCGTTCGCTTGAGGCTGACCTCTCAAGCCGGTGGGTGGGCGATGAACTGCTCATCGATCAGCATGGTGGACAGAATTCCGACAAACGCCATGTTGTCACCGAATCCCAACGCCTTGCCCCGGGCACATTTGTTCAGCAGCATGCTGGTTGCCTTGGGGTTGAAATAGCCCGCCTGTCTGATGCGTGACTCGCTGAACAGATCATCCACGTAGTCGAGGGGTTTGCCGTCCTGGAAAAAGGATTGGCTGTCCGGCGCCCGGTAGGGTTGTTTGCTGCGGTTGCGGATGCTCTCGGGGATCAGTCCCTGCATGGTCTTCTTGAGCATGTATTTCTCGTTCAGGCCCATGATCTTGTAGCGGCTTGGCAGTTGCGCGGCGAACTCGATGACCCGGTGATCGAGAAACGGAAAGCGCCCCTCGATGGAATTGGCCATGCCCACCCGGTCCCCCTGGGAACTCAACAGATAGCCTGACAACAGGGTGTTGGCCTCGATGTACTGGTCCCGGTTGAGGGGTTTCCATTGCTGGATGGCATCCGGCAGGATGCGTTCGATGCGGGCGAAATCCACCGGGGGCTGGACCGCGGCGCGTGCTTCGTCGGAGAGAAACTGCAGAATCCGCTGGGTGGTGGCCCAACGGGGGATATGGGCGAAATAGGGTTTGTCCAGGTGCTCCATGCCCTGTTGAAAAAAACGCTGGGTAAAGGCGCCGCTGGCGGTGGGTGAATGCTTCAGGTAGGGATAGAGTCGTTGCAGGATCAGAGGCCGCCATTCGGACTCCGGGGCATGGCTCCAGAAACGCCGTACCTTGGCCTCCTTGAAGATGTCGTATCCGCCGAACACCTCATCCGCACCTTCCCCTGTCAGTACCACCTTGTAACCGGATTCGCGCACCGCCTGAGAGAGCAGCATCAGCGGTGTCGGTGCGGTGCGCACGATCGTGGATTCGGTGTGGCGGATCACCTTGGGGAAGGCTTCGCCGATATCCGAGCGCTTGCACTGCACATGGGTATGGTGGGTGCCCAGGTATTTCACCAGATCCTGCTGATAGGCGCTTTCGTCGAACTCTTCATCCTCGAAGCCGATGGAGAAGGTGCGCAGCGGGGTGTCGGTGAAATTCTTGATCAGTGAGGTCAGCACCGAGGAGTCGAGCCCGCCGCTCAGGTAGGCGCCTACCGGCACATCCGAGCGCAGCTGCAGGCGTACCGAGTCGATCATCAACGCCTTCAGTTCCTCGGCCCACTCATCCGCAGACTTGCGGGAGTCGATGGCCTCGTTGGGGAAGTTCCAGTCCCAGTATCGGTTGATGGTGATTTCACCCTGTTGCACCGTCATCAGATGGCCCGGAGGCAGCATCTTCACCGACTCGAACAGGGAATTGGGGGGCAGGGTGGTCCAGAAGGTGAACACCTCCTGCAAAGCTGTCATATCGATCGCCCGCTGGATCGACGGATGGCTGAACAGGGATTTCACCTCAGAGGCGAAATAGAGCCGGTTGCCGGTCTCGGTGTAGAACAGGGGGCGGATGCCGGTCCGGTCCCGGGTCAGCACCAGCTTGCGCCGGGGTTCGTCCCATAGGGCAATGGCGAACTGGCCGTTGAGGTGCTCGACGAAGGCCTCTCCGTGCTCCTCGTAGAGATGCACGATGACCTCGGTGTCGGAGTGGGTATAGAAGCGGTGTCCCTGTTTCTCCAGTTCGGCGCGGAGTTCCACGTAGTTGAAGATTTCACCGTTGAACACGACCTGAACGGTCTTGTCTTCATTGTGGATCGGCTGATCGCCACCCGCCAGATCGATGATGCTCAACCGGGCATGGGCCAGCCCGACCCGGTCATGATTGTAGTATCCGTATCCATCCGGCCCCCGGTGGTGGACGGCGTGGATCATCTGTTCGAGTTCAGTCCGGGAAGGCGCCACGCCTTCCTTCAGGTTCACGATGCCTGCGATGCCACACATGGATTGTTCCGGATTCCTGACTGCCAGTAGCGGTGAATGGATGGGGGCACTTTAACACGGGAGTGAAAGGCTTGCCGATAGTTTCAGGCTGTCAGTTTTTACACTTGACACCCCGCATTTCGATGGGTTTTGTCAGATTAACCCTACATAAGTTATGGTGAATATCCCACACCCTCTCACCGTATATTCCGACGCTGCCAGCCAGGGAAAGCGAAGCGAAGGCTGGTAGTCCCCGGTAGTCGCGAGGCGATACTGGAAACCCGACGAGCCGTAGGCGCC
>JBEVVH010000237.1:0-4818 GCA_040507245.1 Candidatus Thiodiazotropha sp. | reverse complement strand
CGGGGCACTAATAGGCTGTCAAAGATCGAATCGATTTTGGTGGACTTGGATGTCCCAAAATCTTTCATGAGATCGAAGACTCGCTTGGATGATGTCTGTAGAGATCGGTGTGGCGGGTGGCTGGCTAAGGGTTGCAATGATGGGGTTGGTGGCGCTTGTCGACCCCTCGGTAAGTGCGGCAGCCTGGGATTCGATCGTGAGTCCCAGTGCTACAAGACAGCCCAGGATGCGTGCGATGTGTTTCATGAGGTCCTCCATTACTGCTTCCCTGACGGCATATGAAACAGTATTCAGTGTATTTGAGTCACATCTATGAAAGTCAGTGTTGGTTCACACTTTGATCGGTGAAAATCGACAGAACCAAGCCTGGAGAGTGAAACGGCCAGTGATTCCTGGCGTGTTTGGGCGGAAAATCCCTTGATGACTGTCAATGGCTCTTCGCGAGCAATGCAGTAAGATGCCCGCCCAATATTGAGCCGGCACCCTTTTAGGCACTGAACAGGGTCCGTTAGGATGCCGGGTTAATAAACCCATGGCAGTGGAGACGTCTGTGAACGAATACAAATTACCGGTGGTGGATCCGGACAAAATGCCGCGAGTCGCGCTGGAACTGATGAATTCCGTGCATGAGGAAGAAATCGCTCTGGTCAATGAGCTGGGCGCATTGCTGTTATCCGGGTTGGATGGGGTAGTGGATGAGGCGGCGATAACCCAAAGTCTCGCGGCGTGGATCTCTCACACCCGGGAGCACTTCGAAGGGGAAAACCGGCTCATGAGGAACCATAAATTCCCACCCTATCCGGTGCACAAGGGTGAGCATGACCAGGTTTTGACTCAATTGGGTCAATTGGATAAAGCGTGGTCTGAAAATCGGGATGTGGGGATGCTGGCCCGGTTTCTCTATGAGGACTGGCTACCCTGGTTCAATGCCCACGTTAAAACAATGGACACCGTCACCGCCGGGTTTCTGAACCAGGCGATGACGCGGTAAACAGCGGATTTGAAGGAAACCAGGGCGGGGGTTACCCGCCCTGTCGAGATCATCCGATCACAACGGAGATCACGATACCCAGAATCAGAATGGCGATTGCGCCGACGATTGCTTTGTCACTACCTAACATGGCGAAGTCCTCCGGATTTTGACTTGGACAAACAACAGCGTCTCAACCAATGAGACCGCTACAGTGACGGTGAGTTTCATATGACCCATGCAATAGGGCTAATCAAAGATTAATGGTTCATGGGGCAGTATGAACTGACCTAAGTCAAAGAAATGTATGGTCATTTTGTAAATTTTCAAGGCCCGGGACGGCTTGTTTGGATGTCTGCTCGGGACACGGGTGACAGCCGGCCAACCGGCCAGCACTGATATTAGGACTGGCGTATGACAGTCGTATTGGTGAGGGTATTACCGTATTCAGACAAGGGAAACGGGGATCTGATCGGGCGAAAACAGGTTTCGTGCATGCTTTTCGTGGTACAAATAGGGGATTAAGCGAACCAGTAATTGAAGATCTGAGGTCACCATGAATCTGCTGTTCAGCCAGATGCCGGGTCGGCACGAGCGCCACGCGATGCGCAAATTCAACAACCCGTTATTTCCGAAACAGGAGCGGCAGTTGTCACAGGGTGCGTTGACGGAAGCCCAGCGACTCGATCATGAAGAGCTGGTCGCGTACATCGTCGAACTTCGTAAGCTGGTGGGCAAGGCTGTGTCGCTGGGACCCCATGAGCAGAGTGAGGTGATCCTGGACCTCAAGGAGCGGCTGGACAAGTACTACGAACAAGCCTGCCGGCTCGCGGATGATCAGACCCCAAATAAGCAGGCGATCCGTAAACTGGTCGAAGTGATCATGCGTTCGGTGTGGAAAGGTGCCGGCAACGATACGGTTGCCCATCAGGAGTTGCATCAGGAGGAGACTGCCCGGGCGACACACTACGAACTCCTGGAAACACCCCTGGTGGCGGACCTGCTGGACCCCGATTCGCTGATCCGCAGCGAGGAATTGCTACCGGTGCTGTTGAGCGCAACGGATGCGGAATTTGAAACCGCGATCAATCTGTTTGATCCCGAGCAACTGAAGGCGCTGTGTGATCAGGGTGAGACCCTGTTCGCCCAGGCGAATGATGAGGAGGCCTGGCATCAGGCCCGCAGTCGCTTTGAAGCCTTGCTGCATCTGCGGGATTCACTGGTTACCTGACAAAGCGGTATTGACTGCCCAATCCCTGACCTGAATGCCATCAAGCGTTGTCAGAATTCAAAGGCCAGTTTTGCGTTCAGTGAATTGACCCGTTGGATCTCAGAGAACGATTCCTCCCGTTCCGTCACATCAGTCTCCGTCCTGAAACGCAGGTTGATTCTCAAAGGTTCGAGCTACAAGGAGATCTCAGTCATGCGTGAAGTCAGAGAAAAACAATCCGTCAGCAGGCCCACGCCATCTATCGAAAGGCCAAGTTGAGTGGCCGGGCCTCCCTCTCCGCCTATTTCCTGGAAGACCTGCTGTTACCGCCTGCGGGCAAAAAGTATTCCGCCGAGGTGCAGACCAAGCGGTGCAGGCGTAAGCGAGCCGGGCATCAACTGACGGGCTTGAGTGTATGCGGTTGTTACCAGCGCTACTGATGATCCGCCAAATCCTGGGTCCAGTAGATTCGGAACTCGGCACTGGGGTTTTCCGCCACCCCAGTACCGACGCTGCCAGCCAGGGAAAGCGAAGCGAAGGCTGGTAGTCCCCGGTAGTCGCGAGGCGATACTGGAAACCCGACGAGCCGTAGGCGCCAAAGGGGATCCAAAGATCGCATCCGAACGCGACGTCCAGTCATTCGGGAGCTGACAACGGAGCGGTGACGAGCTTGCGAAGTCATCGCGTAGTGTCAGTGACCGGGACGGCCGGGGCACTAATAGGCTGTCAAAGATCGAATCGATTTTGGTGGACTTGGATGTCCCAAAATCTTTCATGAGATCGAAGACTCGCTTGGTTCCGTGACACTGGCACTCATCAGGTTGGCACAGTGTCCCGGACTTTCCAGCAAGCCGATCATCGCCTCTTCCTTGGTGTTGTATCCGGCGGCGATGTTCTCGTTGTAGGCGCGCCAGATATAGCCGGTTTCTGTGATTCGGTCACCGGGACTCGATCCGTCCAGTCCGGTGTGACTGAAAAAGTTATTTTCGGCCATGGAGTCTGAATGACCCTGGGCCGCGGTTTCCAGATCGCAGTGCCAGGCGAGGGCAGGGACCGCCGGGTAGTTCGTATCCCCGCAGAGTCGCGCAACCGCCCGGGCATTGTTTACCAGGGTGAGCATCTCCTTGTCCTGGGTGGACATGCATTGATCCATGGTCAGCTGAGTGGTGGCACCCAGGTTGTAGGCGCTGCCGGTGGTGAATTGCCAGCTGTCGGCACTCACCGGATTGCCCGACAGGTCCCTCGGATCACTACTCAACACCACGGTATAGAGGGTGTTTGCCGTGAGGGCGGCCTCCGGGGTGAAGGTCAGGGTATGGGTATCTTCATCGTAGCCGAGGGCACCGTTGATGGGGGAACCGGATAGCATCAGCTGCAGGCTTGAGGCGGGCAACTGGTCCGGATCAAGGGGTTCGTCGAAGCGTACCCAGACCTGGGCGGTGGTGGCGACATCGACGGCCCCGGATTGTGGTGATTGCGCCTCCACCTGAGGCGCTGTGGCATCGGTTGGCGGGATCACTGTGAACTGGAAGTGGGCGCTGGCCGAGTCGGTTCCATCACTGACCATGAGTTGAATCTCCAACAGGGCGGCATCGCCGACATCCGGGGCGATCAGGGTCAGGGTCGGGCCACTGGTGTTGATCAGGTTGATCGGGTCACCCAGGGTCTGGGTCCACTGGTAGCTGAGGGTGTCGCCATCCGGGTCGCTGGAGGCGCTGCCGTCGAGCACCAGGGTGGCGCCTGAAGTCACCTCCGTGTCTCCCTGAATATCCGCCTCGGGGGGATTGTTGGTCGGAGTTTCGGGTGCAGGTTCAGGAACCGGGGTTTCGTCGACCGGCGGCGGGGTAGTGTCCCCGTCATCCGCCGATGGGGGTGTTTCGTCGACCGGATCCGGTGTTTCGTCCGTGGCGGGTTGGCCGTCGTCAGCGGGCGGTTGGGTGGTATCACCCGAGGGTTGTCCCTCTTCCTGTGAACTGTCTCCGGCGGTGTTGTCAGCGGTTGTATCCGAATCGCCAGAGCCACCACCTCCGCCGCATGCGCTCAGGGCCAAACAGAGAGTCAGGGCGTACAGCAGGGAAGTGCTTGTTTTTATGAACATACCGGCAGTTCCAGGATTCGGGTCGATGACCCGATTCATCGGCTGGCGCGACTAAAACTCCAGGTACTGGAGCACAGTTTGAACATATGTGCTCATTTCAGAGGATAAACAGTGAGTTTGAAGGAGATACAATTGATCCGATGGTCACGAAAAAATCTAGTCTTAAATTAATTCGTTATCAGGAATAGTAAAGGTATGTTAAAGGCTATTTCGGAGGCTTGATCATACTGAAAAAACATCAGGAAGTTGTTGTTAGATGAGAGACTTATGAGAAATATCACTACAAAGGCCGTCGATCGATTGTCATGCATCTCTTCGAGAGAGTTTATTCCGCTAAGTCATAGCAATGCTTTGAACAGATACGGTGTTTTTGAAGCGCTTTACGATCCGTATGATTTGCCTGACACGGAAGAAAGAGAAGAATTAGAGGAAATGCTTCTATTTGGAGGGATGAGGGTGTTCAAAACTCTGTGTCAACCAGATGTCACAGTGCCATGTGGTCTTCTAGCCGCCCCTCAAAATGTATTGCCAGTTGTGACA
>JBEVVH010000236.1:0-4832 GCA_040507245.1 Candidatus Thiodiazotropha sp. | reverse complement strand
AAGCACTTCGCGTGGTAATTTTCTTGCATCGATTTTCTCTTCCATGGAAGAGGAGTATATCAGATATACTTAGTCGCCAGGTTAATAATGTGTAATCGTTGAAATATCGTAGACTCCATCTAAATTTTGCGTTCGAGGTTTCCTGATCTTTATCAAATTCAGAAACACAAGATGCTTCTATTAATTGATATAGATCTTTATCTCCTCTGATCAGAGAGGACTGGTCCGGCGTAAATAAATCTTCTAAATCTACTATGTTTAGCCGAAACAAATCGAAATTGAATTTCCTTGCCAATCTCTACTCCTTCTCCGAACTTGGTTTAAGCTCTAACCGGTGATTATGTTGCTGGCTCTCATTATCGTGTTACGCCGCTGTCACGAATTATCGCGTTATACCGCCAGAAGCAGACATTCGTCCTGCCCATTTTACGTGCACCCCAGAAAGCAAGACATTAACCCATCTAATAAGCCTAAAAAGCACCTCACCGAACCCTAAACCCCCCATGACACCCAACACAAGCCCCGGTAATCCCACCCAAAGCTCGATACCCGCTCAACAAGTCCCCCTCCTGAGCCACAACCGCAAACCGACTCGCAGCCCGATGCATCTCCATCCCTGCTTTACGCATCCTCTCCGGCATAAACCGCCCCATATGTTCCGCACCATGCGCAGCCAGTGAACTCATCCCAAGCCGCTGCTCCGCCAGTTCCCCGGCGGCCTCCAGCTGCTCATTGGCCATCAGCTCCAGCATCCGGTTAATCGTTTCCAGGTGATCCCGCATGTTCGCCATCATGTGCTGCTGCATCCGCTCGGGCAGTTCGACGAATATGCGTTTGTCTTCATCTGCAAGTGATGCCGCAGAGAGACTCAGCAGCAGTCCCGTTGCCAGCCATCGGGCCATCACCTGCAAACGTCCACGCTTCCGGCTCATGATTTCCCGGTCTCCGATTCTTTGTGCGCCACCGCTAGATGCGCCAACTGTTCATACAACTGGTATTTGGTCTTGATCTGCTGTTGCGCCTGCCGGATGAAGCGCTCCGAGGCTTCCGGGTTGGTGCGTTGCAGGACGCTGAAGCGGGTCTCGGTGGCGGCGAAATCCCGGTAGGGGATGGAGGGCTCCTTGGAGTCCATCTTGAGCGGATTCTCCCCGGCCTCGGTGCGCCGTGGGTCGTAGCGGAACAGGGGCCAGTGGCCGGAGTCGACCGCCATCTCCTGCTGGCGGATGTTGTTCGCCAGGTCGACGCCGTGGGCGATGCAGGGGGAGTAGCAGATGATCAGGGAGGGGCCGTCGTAGGCTTCGGCTTCGAGGAAGGTGCGCAGGGTCTGCACGTCCTTGGCGCCGAAGGCGACCTGGGCCACGTAGACGTTGCCGTAGGCCATGGCCATCAGGGCCAGATCCTTCTTGTTGCTGGCCTTGCCCCCGGCGGAGAACTTGGCCACCGCTCCGAGAGGGGTGGCCTTGGAGGTCTGGCCGCCGGTGTTGGAGTAGACCTCGGTGTCGAGGAGCAGGATGTTGACGTTGCGGCCGGTGGAGAGCACATGGTCGACGCCGCCGTAGCCGATGTCGTAGGCCCAGCCGTCGCCGCCCACCAGCCAGACGCTCTTCTTCGCCAGGCTGTCCGCGGTGGCGAGCAGGCTGCGCGCTTCGGGGGTGCCGAGGGTGCGCAGTTTCTCTTTCAGGGTCTCGATGCGTTCGCGCTGTTCGAAGATCGCCGCTTCGCTGTGCTGATCGGCTTCGAGCAGGGCGTCGGCCAGTTCCGTGCCGATGGGTTCACGCAAGGCGCGCAGCAGTTCCCGGGCGTGGTCGGCCTGCTTGTCGATGGCCACCCGCATGCCGAGGCCGAACTCCGCGTTGTCTTCGAACAGGGAGTTGGACCAGGCCGGTCCCCGGCCCTCCGGGTTGGTGGTGTAGGGGGTGGTGGGCAGGTTGCCGCCGTAGATCGAGGAGCAGCCGGTGGCGTTGGCGATCACCATGCGGTCACCGAACAGCTGAGTGGCGAGCTTTACATAAGGGGTTTCGCCGCAGCCCACGCAGGCGCCGGAGAACTCGAACAGGGGCTGCATGATCATCGCCCCCTTGAGGGTGGTCTCCTTGAGCTTGGTGCGGTCGTACTCGGGCAGGCCGACGAAGAAGTCCCAGTGGCTGCGCTCCCGGTCGTGGTAGTCCGGGTCGGACACCATGTTGAGGGCCTTGCGCTTGGGATTCTGCTTGTCGCGGATCGGGCAGATCTCCACGCACAGGCCGCAGCCGGTGCAGTCGTCCGGGGCGACCTGGTAGCTGATGTGGGTGCCGGGTTCGAAGTCCTTGCCGCCTTTCACCTGGGTGTGCAGGAAGCCCTCCGGGGCCTCAGCGGCGAGGGCTTCGGGGAACACCTTGGAGCGGATCGCCGCATGGGGGCAGACCAGGGGGCACTTGCCGCAGTGGGTGCACAGGTCCATCTCCCACTTGGGCAGCTGCAGGGCGATGTTGCGTTTCTCGTAGGCGGTGGTGCCCAGGGGCCAGGTGCCGTCGGCGGGCATCAGGCTCACCGGCAGGCTGTCGCCCTTGCCAGCGATGATCCGCGCGGTGACCTGCTGGACGAAGGCGGGGGCGCGCTCCGGCACCACCGGGTGACGGGTCTGGTCGCGGGTGACCGATCCGGGCACGGCGACCTGATGCAGGCCCGCCAGGGCGGCGTCGATGGCGGCGTAGTTGCGCTCCAGCAGGCGTACCCCCTTCTTGCCGTAGGTCTTCTTCACCGCCTCCTTGATCAGGGCGATGGCCTTGTCCTGCTCCAGCAAACCGGAGATGGCGAAGAAGCAGGTCTGCATGATGGTGTTGATGCGCCGCCCCATGCCGGTCTCGTCGGCGATCTTGTAGGCGTCGATGGTGTAGAAGCTGAGACCCTTGTCGATCATCTGCTGCTGCATGTGCCCGGGCAGGCTGTCCCACACCCGGTCCGGCGGGGTGGCGGTGTTGAGCAGGAACACGCCCCCCGGGGCCGCCATGTCGAGCATATCGTAGCGGTCGAGGAAGATCGGCTGGTGACAGGCGACGAAGCTCGCCTCGTCATTCCCGATCAGGTAGGTGGAGTCGATCGGTTTGGGGCCGAAGCGCAGGTGGGAGACGGTGACCGCGCCGGACTTCTTCGAGTCGTACTGGAAGTAGCCCTGGGCGAAATTGTTGGTCTGCTCGCCGATGATCTTGATCGAGTTCTTGTTCGCCGAGACCGTGCCGTCGGCCCCCAGGCCGTAGAACACGCAGGCGGTGACCCCCTGGGTGGCGGCGGGGCGGAAGGCCGGGTCCCAGTCGATGCTGGTGTGGCTCACATCGTCGATGATGCCGACGGTGAAGGGGTGCTTCGGGCGCTCGTTGCGCAGTTCATCGAACAGGCCCTTGACCATTGCCGGGGTGAACTCCTTGGAGGAGAGGCCGAAACGGCCCCCGCTGATGCGCGGCATCTGTTCGATGCGCCCATCGCTGAAGGCCTGGGCATAGGCCCCGAGCACGTCCTTGTAGAGCGGCTCGCCGTCCGAACCGGGCTCCTTGGTGCGGTCCAGCACCGCGATCTTGCGTGCGCTGGCGGGGATCGCGGCGAGCAGACGTTGTGGATCGAAGGGGCGGAACAGCCGCACCTTGAGCATGCCGACCGGATCGCCCTCGGCCACCAGGTGCTCCACCGCCTCCTGGGCCGCGCCGATGCCGGAACCCATGAGGAGGATCACCCGGTCGGCCTGGGGATCGCCGACGTACTCGAACAGGCCGTAGCGCCTTCCGCTGAGATCGGCAAAGCGCGCCATCGCGGCTTCCAGCTTGTCCGCCACCTGGTCGTAGAAGGGGTTGACCGATTCACGGCCCTGGAAATAGACGTCCGGGTTCTGCGAGGTGCCGCGAATCACCGGGTGGTCCGGGGAGAGGGCGCGCTCCCGGTGCGCGGTGACCAGTTCGTCGTCGATCATCGCGCGCACCGTGGCGTCGCTGGGCAGGGCGATCTTGCTCACCTCGTGGGAGGTGCGGAAGCCGTCGAAGAAGTGCAGGAAGGGGATGCGGGTCTCCAGGGTCGCGGCCTGGGCGATCAGGGCGAAGTCGGCCACCTCCTGGACACTCGCCGAGCAGAGCATGGCGTATCCGGTGGCCCGGCAGGCCATTACGTCGCTGTGGTCGCCGAAGATCGACAGGGCCTGGGCGGCCAGGGAGCGGGCCGAGACATGCAGCACCGTCGGGGTCAGTTCACCGGCGATCTTGTACATGTTGGGGATCATCAGCAGCAGGCCCTGGGAGGCGGTGAAGGAGGTCGACAGCGACCCCGCCTGCAAGGCTCCGTGCACCGCGCCGGCCGCGCCCGCCTCGCTCTGCATCTCGATCACGTCGGGCACCGTGCCCCAGAGATTCTTCATCCCCCGGGCCGACCACTCGTCGGACCATTCACCCATCGGCGAGGCCGGGGTGATGGGGTAGATGGCGATGACTTCGTTGGTTTTGTGGGCGATGTGGGCGGCGGCTTCATTGCCGTCGATGGTGACCATTTTATCGGGCATGGTGTGACTTCCTGATGCTTTTTTTATGGTGGCTGGCGTGAACGGCCGGGGTCGTGCGCCTCTCAATATATAGCAGTTCCTGGCTCATTCCGAACCCCTTTTCGGCGAATGGTTTCCTCACTGTGTCCTCTTATGGGCGAAGGTTTCACCCTTGAGCGGTGTTGAATCAGGACCCAGATCAAGCGGGCTTGAAAAAACCCCGTCCGGAGCCTAGCCGACGCGTCCGCTGCCAGCCAGGGAAAGCGAAGCGAAGGCGGGTAGTCCCCGGTAGTCGCGAGGCGATACTGGAAACCCGACGAGCCGTAGGCGCCAA
>JBEVVH010000235.1:0-4855 GCA_040507245.1 Candidatus Thiodiazotropha sp. | reverse complement strand
GGCGCCTACGGCACGTCGGGTTTCCAGTATCGCCTCGCGACTACCGGGGACTACCAGCCTTCGCTTCGCTTTCCCTGGCTGGCAGCGAAAGCCGCGTATTCGAAAAAATCGGCAACCCCGCTCAAAGCAGCACTTCAGCGGGAGAAGCCGGTTTGGTCGCTTCCGTGATTCAGGCCATGGACCAAACCGACAAAACCTATCGCCCACTTGAAAAGAAGGTTGCAGAGATTGCCGACATCCTGGGTACGCTCAAACTCGAACGGGCCCGCCCGGTGATCGCCGGCATACTGATCGCCAGTTACCTGGCACTATTCACGATTCCTCCGGCAGTGGCGATAACCACTTCAGACACGCTGCGCTGGTTGAGCCAGACACTGTTTCATGACATGCAGGAAATTCAGCGCGCCGCTTACACAGAGGCCCTGTCTCTCAGCACCCCTGAACTGGTGAACGAACTGGATGCCGCTTTTGCCTCACTCGACAAACCGGAAGACTCAGACTCAGTCCATCACCTGCTCAAGGAGCCGGCTGACGAATCACTGATCCGCGCAGCCGAACAACGGTTGAATGTCCGCTTCGGAAGCGACTACCTCGCACTGTTGAAAACCAGTAACGGGGTCAATACGTATTGGCAGAGCTCGGAAACGGAGCACTACTTATTGTCCCCCGTCCAACAGGTCGAAAGGTTCAAGCATGAGTTGAACGCCCTCAGCGACGATTTTACTGAGACGGATTCCCTGGATAACAGATCCTTTGCCCGCGTCGTTCGGCAACCCTCCGACGGAGAATACCAGGAGATGGTCTTCGATCTCGCAGCACTGGGTGAGATGCTGCTGATCGGAAGACGAAGCGATGGGGAGTATCTGCTACTGGACAACAACGTGGAAACCGACGCGCCCGCACAGGTAATTCAACTCTATCTGGGCTTCGAGGGTCTTGAGGGCAGTCACTACAACGGTCTTAAATCCTTCCTCGCGGACCAGCTTTCCAAGCTTAGAATGGCGGCTCCCTGAAAGCCTGGAACCAGCGTCCTGACGGCATTCATTCTATTCTTGGCTGAAAAACTTACTTGAATCATCCCCGCGTAAAGGGCTTTGGAGTCTGAGTATGGATGCGCAGGTCCTGGGGTCTACAGCACTGGCTGCCACAGGAGATTTCACTACCCGCTCCCACAGTCCTCTAACCTCGCAGGAATTGGGGACCCAAGTGGACAGCATACTCATCACTCCGATATCACGGCTTCAAAACAGTTTTGTGCTACCGCATCATGGCGAGACCTTCAATCGATCGAGATAGTTTATCGATGGACCGGCAATATCGGATATCATCTTTGCAACTCAAGCAATAATCACAGCCATGACAGAATCCCAACCTTCGACACACCGTCCCATCCGCAGCTATGTGCTGCGTCAGGGGCGTATGACGGAGCCCCAGCAACGGGCTTTTGAGCAACTGTGGCCGCGATATGGACTGGATTCCGAATCAACCCCTTTCGATCTACCCGCCATTTTTGGTCGGCAGTCCCCGGTTACCCTGGAGATTGGATTCGGCAACGGAGAGGCCCTCAGCCAGATGGCCCGGGCCCAGCCGGATCACAACTTTCTCGGGGTTGAGGTGCACAGTCCCGGGGTGGGCCACCTGATGATCAAACTGGCGGAGCAGGAGAGCACCAACGCGCGCATCCTGCGCACCGACGCCATGGAGCTGCTGCGTCATCACCTGCCACCGGACAGCCTCGCCCGGGTGTTGTTCTATTTCCCCGATCCCTGGCACAAGCGCAAACACCACAAGCGGCGCATCGTGCAGAAGGAGTTCGCTGATCTCATACAGCGGGTGCTGATCCCCGGCGGGGTACTGCACATGGCCACCGACTGGGAGGACTACGCCCGCCAGATGATGGCGGTATTCTCGGACCACCCCGGCTTCGTAAACCAGGCGGGAGCAGGAGAGTTCTCGGAGCGACCGGAAACCCGACCCCTGACTAAGTTCGAACAGCGTGGAGCCCGGCTCGGCCATGGCGTCTGGGATCTGCTGTTCGAACGCAAACCCTGAACACCCGGGACGATGGGCAGCCTCACCCTGAAACAGTTTCAATCGCCCCTGCTGGCGCCTATCGACCTGCACCTGGCTGCCGGTGAGTGTGTGGCGATCAGCGGTCCATCGGGCAGCGGCAAATCACGCCTGCTCAGGGCCCTGGCGGACCTGGACCCGGCCGAGGGAGGCATACAGCTTGACGGCCGGGACAGGTTGCTGTTCAGCGGCCCGGAGTGGCGCCGCAAGGTTGGACTGCTGACTGCCGAGAGCGGCTGGTGGAGTGAACGGGTTGGGGATCATTTCGATCAGGTGATCGAAGCCCTGTTCAACCAGCTCGACCTGGAGTTGAAATGCCTCGATTGGGAGGTCAGTCACCTCTCCAGCGGCGAACGCCAGCGCCTGTCACTGATCCGCCTGCTCTCCCAGCAGCCGGAGGTTCTGCTGCTGGATGAACCCACCGCCAACCTGGACCAGCGCAACACCGAACGGGTGGAGTCGCTGATCGGGGAGTGGCGACACAACCACCAGACCGCAGTGCTGTGGGTCAGCCACGACCCGGAACAGCGTACAAGAATTGCCGCGCAAGCCTGGCATATCGACGCGGGTGAGTTGAGACCCGAAGCATGACCCTGATCCTCCTCACACCCCTGGATCTCGGACTGGCCGCGGGCCTGGTGATCCTCCTCGCCCTGCTCTCCCTGCGCCTGAGTCTGGGCATCGAGAAACGCCTCCTGATTGCAGCGCTACGCACCATTGTGCAGCTCACCCTGCTGGGCCTGGTGTTGAAGTTTCTGTTCGTCCAGTCCCACCCGGCACTGATCGCAACGTTGGCGATGTTCATGCTGCTGGTCGCCGGTTACGAGGTAATGGCGCGGCAACAGCGGCGTTTCATCGGCGCCTGGGGCTACGGGGTCGGCACCCTGTCGATGTTCATCTCCTCCTTCAGCGTGACCCTGATCGCCCTGACCGTGATCATCCAGGCGCAACCCTGGTATTCCGTGCAATACCTCATTCCGCTGCTCGGCATGATGCTCGGCAATACCATGTCCGGTATCGCCATCGCCCTGGACAACCTCACTCAGAACGCCTGGCAGCAGCGCCGCAGCATCGAGGCCCGTCTGATCCTGGGGCACACCTGGGACGAGTCGATCCGGGAGATCCGCCGAAGCGCCCTGCGTAGCGGCCTGATCCCCATCATCAACGCCATGGCGGCGGCCGGAGTGGTCAGTCTGCCGGGTATGATGACCGGCCAGATCCTAGGCGGCACACCACCCCTGGAGGCCAGTAAGTACCAGATCCTGATCATGCTGCTGATCTCCGCCGGTACCGGGTTCGGCGCCACCGCAGCGGTGTGGATCGGTTCACGCCGCCTGTTCGACGAACGCGAACGACTGCGTCTCGATCGGCTGAGGACCCCCGGCTGATCTGCCTGACAGGCTCACAGTCCATCCTCACAGCAATCACACAGGGATCGATAAAGCTCCAGATCGTTAACCCCGAAACAGCAGGCGATGATCCGCTCGAAGCGCTCCCTCCATTGCTGCATAACCGACAGGGCCAGGACTGCTGCAGGCTGTTTCGGATAGCCGTAAACCCCGGTACTGATCGCCGGAAAGGCGATACTTTTCACCCCATGCTCCCGGGCCAGGGAGAGGCTGTTCTCGTAGCAGGATCGCAACAGGTCGGCTTCACCACGGATACCTCCCTGCCATACCGGGCCGACAGTATGAATCACCCAGGTCGCGGGAAGCTGGAATCCCGGTGTGATCTTCGCCTGCCCCACCGCGCAGCCGCCCAGAGTACGGCAGATCCCGAGCAGTTGCGGACCGGCGGCACGGTGGATCGCCCCTTCCACACCACCGCCCCCCAACAGAGAACTGTTGGCGGCATTGACGATCGCATCCACGTCCAGCTTTGTGATGTCCGCCTTTACGATATGTATCATGCCCATGACGTCTGATTATCCGGTATCCTTGCATACGGTTAATACCCGCCACTCAGTAAACCCTGTACCCCAAAGCAGGCGGGTATAAGCCCTGACTACCGAAATTATAACCCCACGCGCCCACACACTCCTGACATGAACTACACCACCCTGAATCTGTTACTGCTGCTGATGCTGATCATCGGCTTCTGGCGAGACAGTCTGCGTGTGCGTGAGATTGCCCTGCAGATCGGACGCCGTGCCTGCCTCAGTCACGGGGTACAACTGCTGGACCAGACCGTCGCCGTGCATCGGGTGGGACTGCGCTGGACACCGGCCGGTCCACGCATCCGCCGGGTGTACGCCTTCGACTACAGCCTTGAGGTATCCGGACGCCGCACCGGATACCTGGTCATGGTGGGCAACACCAACACCAGTCTGCACCTGGATCTGCCAAAGCTGCCTGAGCAGGACGGGGAACAGCAGCGTCCGGATCAGGCCTGACCGCTCCTCCGTTACAGACCTTCAGGATCGGTATGCATCCCCACTCTCCAATTCTGTAGCCCGGGTGAAGCAACGCGTAACCCGGGAGGACGTGGCACGGCCTTGAAAAAGACATACGGTCAAGTTACAGACCCGGACTAAGGCACCCTATTAGGTTGGGGTCGTGCTTTTGGTATCGGTATGCATTCCCACGCAGAGCGTGGGAACGAGACAAGTCCCCGGTCACAGGAGATGGGACTCACCGGGTGAGGTTTGTGCGGGTCCGCACTGCTTCAAATCCTGCCGGATCCCGGGTTCCGCTGCGCTGCACCCGTATATGGTCTCCTCCCCATTTGCAAGGCATCTTGTGGTTAATGTCAGGGACAGGTTTGCTGCCGTATATCCGGCCTCCTT
>JBEVVH010000234.1:0-4877 GCA_040507245.1 Candidatus Thiodiazotropha sp. | reverse complement strand
CTTTCCATGTCGAATTGTATTTTGTCTTTCATGTATCATCTCTTTTAGCCTAAGTTTATAGAAATGACACAGAATTCTGAACACTACCAAGCAAGTTGCACCGGGAGGAGAAAGTGTCACCACACTCATCTCCATCCCGGGTAATCCCGGATTCCGCTTCGCGGCATCCGGGCTACAAATCGCTTTCCATTCTGACGCCTGGACTTCTGATAGGATCCCTCATACGCCGATGTCGATATAGGAGCGTGCAAGCTTCTGCAGGGCGATGACATAGGCAGCCGTACGATAGTCTTCTATGAGCGGGTTACGCTGGCGGATATCGAGGATTTCCTGCATCGCCTGTCGCATGCTGTCGTCCAGACCGGAACGCACCAGGTCGAGTTCGTCGGCGCCTCGGCAGAGGCTTTTGCTGATCCACTCCGGGACAGGACGTCCCGTGGTTTCCTCCAAGGCCGCAACGATATTGCGGCCACGGGATTCGTCGAGACGGCGTTCGATGCGGCCAAAGCGCATATGGCTGAGGTTGCGTATCCACTCGAAATAGGAAACCACCACGCCGCCGGCGTTGACATAGGCATCCGGCAGAATCGTGATGCCCCGGTTGCGCAGGATGCGGTCAGCTTCGAATGTGACCGGACCGTTTGCGGCTTCAGCGATCAACTTGGTCTTGATATTGGGTGCGTTGCCCTCTGTAATCGCGGCCTCGATCGCGGCGGGGATCAGGATGTCGCATTCGTATTCGAGTACGGATTCCCCGTTCTCGATGAACTCGCCGCCGGCAAAACCTTTCAGGCCACCGTGCGCGGTGCGGTGGTAGTAGGCCTCCTCCACGTGGATGCCTTCGGGATTGTAGATCGCGCCGTCGCGCACGATGATGGCGATGATCTTCGCTCCGTCCTCCTCGGAGAGAAACTTGGCGGCGTGATAACCCACATTACCCAATCCCTGGATAATGATGCGTTTACCCTCCAGGCTGCCATCCAGTCCGCACTCGTTCAGTTCTTCCTTGTGACGGAAAAACTCCTGTAGCGCGTACTGCACACCCCGTCCGGTCGCTTCGGTGCGTCCGTTGACCCCGCCATGGGCCACCGGCTTTCCGGTCACGCAGGCGAGTGCGTTGATATCCTCGGGATAGAGATGCTTGTAGGTGTCTGCGATCCATGCCATCTCCCGCTGACCCGTACCCATGTCCGGTGCCGGCACGTTGGTGGCGGGGCTGAGAAACCCGGCTGCGGCAAGTTCGCGGGCAAAACGCCGGGTGATCTGTTTCAATTCATCACGGGTGTAGTTGTTGGGATTGATATACAGACCCCCTTTGGAGCCGCCGAACGGCACATCCACGATGGCGCATTTGTAGGTCATCAATGCGGCGAGCGCCTCCACCTCCTGCTGATCCACACTTTCCGAGTAGCGCAGGCCCCCTTTGGCGGGCAGACGATGGACACTGTGAACCGCCCGCCACCCGGTGAACACCTCCACCTTGCCGCGGATCTCCACCGGGAAGGTGACCTGCAGCACCGATGTGCAGCACTTGATGGCATTCGCGATGCCGGGGTCCAGGTCCATCAGTGTGAGGGCGCGATCCACCATGTGATCAACGCTTTGTCGAAAAGTCAGGCCAGTGGGGTTTTCAGTCACGTTACACGCTCGCAGGGTTATTGTTGAAGAGTTCTTCCGCCGTCGACCGGTATGATCTGTCCGGTGATGTAGTCGGCGTCCCGGTGCAGAAACACCACAGTGCGGGCAATGTCGGAGACCTGTCCTGGGCGTTTCAATGCGGTTCTTTCCACGATGGTCTCGCGTTCTTCGTCACTGAGTCCCTGCTCAGGCCAGAGGATGGCGCCGGGTGCCACTCCGTTTACCCGGATCTCCGGGCCCAGTTCTCGAGCCAGGGATTTGACCAGCATGGCATTGCCCGCCTTGGCAATAGAATAAATCGGATGGTCTTTCAGAGGTCGAAAGGCATGAATGTCCACCAGATTGATGATCGATCCGCGTTTTTCACGCAGCAAAGGTGCCGCGGCGCGGGATAGAAAAAACGGCGCTTTGAGATTACTCCCGATCAAATCCTCCCAATCTGATTCCGTGGCTTTCTCCAGGGGGGTTGGATAAAAACTCGAAGCATTGTTGATCAGCAGGTCGAGCCCCCGTTCATGATCTCGCACCCGGTCGATCATCTGTTGATGACTTGGGGGATCCAGCAGATCAGCCTGTATCAGGTGAACGGAATCCGGGCGGTGGGCTTCCAGACGCTGTTTGAGGGCTTCTGCGGCTTCCCGGGAACGGCGGTAGTGAATGAACAGGTCCATGCCAAGTCTGTGCAGTTGTTCGGCGATCGCAGCTCCGATGCGATGGGCGGCACCGGTGATAAGGCCGGTTTGACCGGTCAGCGACTCGGCCTGGCCTGACTCATCGGATTGACTTTGCGTCATTTGAAACTCCAAGGTTGAACTTTACTGAAGTCGGGATGATCTATTCACCCGTCTGGTACAGATTAAACTTGCTCGACTGTCTACTGAATCGGGATGGCTTCAGGAACCCGCCAGGCAAGCATTCCATGATGGCCCGTATCAAGTCGTTCCCAATCCACCTTGATGCCTTGATCTGAACCGATTAAGGTGCCCATCTAACCCTAACTTTAGCGGATTCAAACAGGTTTCTGAACCATGCCGGATTGTCTTAATCCCCAATCCCGTCCCACGGCACAAACACTGCCGATGCCGGATTCCCGGGCCCAAGCGGTGAGTGATCGTTTGACGCGACAGATCCGACGTGAAATCGAAAAGATGGGCGGTAGCATGCCTTTTGACTGTTTCATGGAACGAGCGCTTTATGCGCCTGGATTGGGTTACTACGTAGCCGGTAGTCGAAAGTTTGGCGAGAGCGGGGATTTCATCACTGCGCCTGAAGTGTCACCCCTGTTTGCCCAGTGCCTGGCACGACAGATCGGGCCGGTGATGGATGCCTCTGGATCCGCCCGGATAATGGAGTTCGGTGCAGGTTCCGGGCGCCTGGCGACGGATCTGCTGGTCGGCTTGGAACAGATGGGGCAACTGCCGGAACGCTATGTCATCCTCGAGGTCAGTCCGGAACTCCGCACGCGTCAGAAAGAGACCCTGCAAGCCGAAGTGCCTCATCTGATGTCCCGTGTGGCTTGGCTGGAACAGTTGCCGGAGCGGTTTTCCGGCTGCGTGATCGCCAATGAGTTGCTGGATGCGATGCCCGTAAGCCGTTTTCGTATTCACAATCAACATATCGAGGAGTGCTTCGTCGAGATTGCAGGCGGGGGTTTCGAGGAGTGCTTCCGGGCGGTGCGGACTGCGGGGCTGGAGCAGGCCGTGATGCAACTGCAGCATCAGCTCGGACGGTCATTGCCGGATGATTATGAGACGGAAATCAATCTGCGTCAGACGGCCTGGCTCAAGGCCCTGGGCCAGACGATACAAACCGGTGCGGTTCTGTTGATCGACTATGGCTATAGCAGTGCCGAGTATTACCACCCTCAGCGGAATCGGGGCACATTGATGTGCCACTATCGTCATCGGGCCCATTCCGATCCCTACCGCTGGCTGGGGCTGCAGGATATTACCAGTCATGTGGATTTCACCGCCGCGGCCCGCGCTGCCCTCGAAGCGGGATTTAATCTGGGGGGATATACCACCCAGGCCCATTTTCTGCTTGCCAATGGTCTCGACACACTCCTCGCGGAATCGGATCCGAACGACGTGGCTCGCCATATGGCACTGGTACAGGGAGTGAAAAAGTTGACCCTGCCTTCAGAGATGGGCGAGAAGTTCAAGGTGTTGGGGTTAGTGAAAGGACTTTCAATCAATCTTCAGGGGTTCTCCCTGAGAGATTTCTGCGAAAGACTCTAACAGGCTGTTGAAATTCTTCTCAGACGGTACGATCCTGCGCTGAAAACCGCCTCAAAATGCTTATTTACTCCAGTAAACTGCGCTTTTTCGGCGGTTTTCGCCTTCTCTCGCACTCGTCTGAGCGAATTTCAACAGCCTGCCAAGCGGCTGATTCATAGCCGCTCTGGCAGGACACAGAGGTTTGTCCCGTCAGTGCAATGCCCGATAAGAATCCATCAGTGAAGCGCGCAGAAGATCCCGGTATTCATCCTGCTTGAGGTTGTAACCAACGATCGGATCCGTCAAAGGGGTACCGTCCGGTGCCAGGAATACCAGGGTAGGTACGGCATAGATGTTGTAACGTTCCTTGAACTGTCTGCTGCGAATCGAATCGCCGTTGAAATCGGTCAGCTTGCCACCGGAATCGATATCGAATTCCTTGATCAGGGGGGGGTGCAGAGAACAGGTATTCGGAAGGGGGATCAGGATATCTTTGCGCAGGCGTTCGCAATACCCGCAATCCTCGGATTCGAAGACTGCCAGGATGGGCACATGTCCCTGTTTTGCTGCCTCGGAGACATCCGCCCAGTCACGGGTGGTGGGCAGGTCGCCAGCCTGGGTCAGGCTGCTGACCAGGGCCATGAAGATACTCAACAGATACTGCTTGATCATCAGGTGCTGCTATTTGCTTGATGATAATGGCAGGTAGTATATCAATAAGTCCTAATATTGCAATGCAAAAAACAACTCCAATCCGGCGGATTGAGAGATTGTGCTCATCTGAAGGAGAAAAACGGGCTGATCTGTCCACGAACCAGCAGGAGGGGTGGCGTTGTCAGGTACCTGAAGCCGGATTTTGACTCAGTGAGTAGCCCGGGGTCCAAGGCTACGTCGCTAGACACAAATAGGAGACCCCCCAGCTCTGCTGGGGGGGCATTCACAGTTTGACAGATACGGGAATCTCACAGTAACTCCCAAGCGTGAGCCGCCAAGCAACACGCAAAGGAGAAACCATGAGATCAG
>JBEVVH010000233.1:0-4887 GCA_040507245.1 Candidatus Thiodiazotropha sp. | reverse complement strand
CCGGGGCACTAATAGGCTGTCAAAGATCGAATCGATTTTGGTGGACTTGGATGTCCCAAAATCTTTCATGAGATCGAAGACTCGCTTGGAGAAATACCACCATCGTTCCGTATGCCGGTTGCACGGTCTCCATGAGTTCACCGGTCTGCGGGTCGTGGATCAGCAGTTGTCCTCCGTCGCCCGGTTGCCAGTTGGGGTTGAAATAGCACACGGTGGTTAAAACCCGGTTGCGCTCTCCCTGAAAGGCGTCCAGGTGACGCTTGTAATAGGCCCCGGGCGGGTAATGGGCGAAGTGGCATTCGTAATCGAACAGACCGAGGAACAGGCGGCGGTTGATCGCCAGTCTCAGCTGCTCCGTCCAGTCCAGATAAGCGGCCATCACGGGGACCGACGGGTCGAGCCAGCGGATGCGGTCGGTGCGGACAAACGGGTTGCTCATCTCATCGGCCTGTCGGCCGATACCCGCTGGTTTGAAGCGCTCTGTATCGAGGGATTTCAGGTGCAGGTAGAGCCCGTCCACCAAAGCCATTGGCAAGGTTCCGGGGAGGATCGCATAACCCTGATTTTCAATACATTCGACCAGGTGGTCAAACAGGTCGTAGTCACCGGGTCCGGTGGTGGAGGTGAGGTTGTTCACATAGGGTACAGGTGGGAAAAACTGCGCGATTCTGGCACCCTGTGGGGGTATTTGCCAAGGAATATTTCAGCGCTCTTTCGACCTTGGGCTAAGTGTCGAAACAAGTTGAGAAATTCAGCCTAAGCTCCGTCTGGAAACAGGGTTTCCCTCGAGACTGTCCTATCCCATTTGATTCCGGTATATTTCGCCCATGGACCTGAACTTTCTAGAATTCGAACAACCGATCGCGGAACTCGAGGCGAAAATCGAAGAACTTCGCCTGGTGGGCAGCGATAACGAGATCAACATTCAGGACGAGATCGCGCGCCTGGAGAACAAGTGCCGCAGCCTCACCGAATCGATCTTTTCCAATCTCAAGCCCTGGGACATCTCCCAACTCTCCCGTCACCCCCTGAGGCCCTACGTGCTCGACTACATCGACCGGGTCTTCGACGAATTTCACGAGCTGCACGGTGACCGGGCGTTTGCCGACGATCATGCCATCGTCGGTGGCGTAGCCCGTCTGGAGGGTCGTCCGGTGATGGTGATCGGCCACCAGAAAGGTCGGGACACCAAGGACAAACTGCACCGCAATTTCGGCATGCCCCGTCCGGAGGGTTACCGCAAGGCGCTGCGTCTGATGGAACTCGCGGAACGCTTCAGGCTGCCCATCCTCACCTTCATCGACACTCCGGGCGCCTACCCGGGCGTGGGCGCGGAAGAGCGGGGTCAGAGCGAGGCCATAGCGCGTAATCTCAAGGTGATGTCCGGGCTGCGCACCCCCATCATCTGCACCGTCATCGGCGAAGGGGGCTCCGGCGGCGCCCTGGCCATCGGGGTGGGCGATCGCATCGTCATGCTCCAGTACAGCACCTACTCCGTGATCTCCCCCGAAGGATGTGCATCGATCCTCTGGAAGAGCTCGGAAAAGGCGCCCCTGGCCGCCGAGGCCATGGCCATCACCTCGGACCGTCTCAAGGACCTGGGGCTGATCGACGAGATCGTCGCGGAACCTCTGGGTGGAGCCCATCGGGACCTGGACGGCATAGCCAAGAACCTCAAGCACTCGCTGGTGGAGGGGTTGGACAATCTCACCAGCATGGCGATCGACAAACTGCTGGATACCCGCTACCAGCGTCTGATGCAGTACGGCCAGTTCTCCGGGGAGTAACCCAGCGGATCATCCCGTGTCCATCAGCGCGACCCGGCTCCTGCAAACCCTGAGCGGTTACCCCCAACCTACAGGGTGCCTGGTGGCACTCAGTGGTGGCCTGGACTCCACCGTTCTGCTCGATCTGATGGCGCAACTGCGACCAGACCTGAGCTACCCCGTGCGGGCTGTGCACATCCACCACGGTCTGCAAACCCAGGCCGACGAGTGGCAGGCACACTGTGAAACCCTGTGTGCGGATCTGGGGATTCCCTTCGAAATTCATCACTTGAACCTTGATCCCCAGCCGGGTGAAAGCCTGGAGGCGGTGGCGCGGGAGTCCCGCTATCAGGCCCTGGCCCAATCGATGGCCCCAGGGGACCTGCTGTTGACCGCTCAGCACCAGGACGACCAGGCAGAAACCCTGCTGCTGCAGTTGATCCGCGGCAGTGGACCCGCCGGCCTGGCCGCCATGCCGGAGCGGACCCGCTTCGGTCCCGGCTGGCTGGCCCGGCCGCTGCTCACGGTCACCCGCCAGGCACTGGAAACCTATGCCAGGGAACACAGCCTGAGCTGGCATGAGGATCCCTCCAACCGGGATCTGCGATTCGACCGCAATTTCCTGCGTCACCAGGTGATTCCCCTGCTGCGAGAGCGCTGGCCTGCCGTGAACGAGACACTGGCCCGTTCCGCGCGCTACGCCGGAGAACTCCTGGAACTGGTCAACGAGGAGGTGGATGAGGATCTCGACCGGGTACGGATCGCCGACTCGGGAGCCCTGTCGATTCCGGACCTGCGCGAGTTTCACTCCGTGCGACTGCGGCACCTGCTGCGGCGCTGGATCGGCGCACAAGGCGCGAGAATGCCCAATTCAAAAAAGCTGGCGCGTATCGAACGAGAAGCGGTGTTCGGCCGCCCCGACGCCCGTCCCGAGATCCGCTGGGGGCACTGGTCGGTGCGCCGCTTTCGGGATGGCCTCTATATTCTGCGTGAACCCCTCCCGGAGCCGCCCGTCGACGCCTTGGATTGGTCCGCCAACCTGACCCTGGAACTGCCCAATGCCCTGGGACAGCTCCGGGCAGTGGCATCAGAGACCGGTGTGAGTGCCGAGCGCTGGCAAAACGCCCGCATCGAGGTGCGCTTCCGGCAGGGTGGGGAGCGCTGTCAGCCCGTGGGCCGCAGTCATCGCCATAGCCTCAAAAGACTGTTTCAGGAGTGGGAGGTCCCACCCTGGGAGCGTGAGTGCCTGCCACTGATCTATCTTGATGGGACCCTGGCGGTGATTCCCGGCCTGGCGGTGTGTGAAGGCTTCGCGGCGGTACCGGGCGAAGCAGCACTGCAGGTGGAATGGTTGCACCCGTCCGGTTCCGAAACCGGAGAGACGAGCAATGTCACACCGGAGAAAGCCACCACCCGGGATCGCTAAGGATCATATTTCACTGGCCGATAGCTTGTGTATATCTCATATCGGTCCGAAACGCCTCTAATGTCGATCTCCTCAGCGCAACCTGTGTTATCACGACACGCATACGTCTGCTCATGGCACTTGAGTCGTTGGTGGATCGTCAGGTTGCTGTGGCTGTTGCTGCTGGTAATGCCGGTTATGCGTATGGCCGATGCGCAGTCCCTGGAATCTCTCGTCTACATGGCCGAGTTGCATGAATCGCAATGGCAATACCAGGGATCAAAGTATCACTGCGAGCTGAAACACGAGATCCCCCAGTTCGGAACCGCCATCTTCAGCCGCCTGTCCGGGGATCCCCTGCAGTTCCGTATCGATGCGTTTCAGGCGGTTCCGGAGACGGTCAAGGCCACCCTCCGGGAAGTCTCGCCGGACTGGGAACACGAGGCCCCGGACGACCTGGAGCAGTACCTGGAGGTCCATGCCGGACTGCGACCGATCAGCCTGGATCGCAAACCAGCCGGGTGGTTACTCACTGCCCTGGCCAAGGGACAGCTCGGGAGTTTCGATTTCCTCGACTGGAACGACAGTCGTCGCCAGGTCTCGGTGCGGCTCTCCCCGGTACGCTTCACGGAAGCCTACCGCGCCTTTAAGCAGTGTCTCAGCGAACTCTCCGCCGATGGTTTCGATACTGTCAAGGATCTGACCGTGCATTTCCCGCTGGATGTGCACGCACTGGACGAGAAGGCCCGCCAGGCCCTCGACCGGGTGGCGGACTATATCCAGGCGGATGACAAGATCACCGCCATACAGGTAGCGGGACATGCGGATGACCAGGGTACAAGCCGCTACAACATGAAACTCTCCGCCCGGCGCGCCGCCAGTGTCACCCAATACCTGGTCTCGAAAGGTGTGAAGCGGAACCTGATCCAGGCACGCCACTACGGGGAGTCCCGACCCGCGATCGCCAAGCGAACCGAGCGGGCCCGGGCAGCCAATCGCCGGGTTCAGATCAAGCTCCAACGATGACTGCGTATCAAGCCGTTGTCGTAGCTCTCTGTGGGTAGAATCCGACCCGACTTTGACATCCTCCTCATAATGCCGGTACAGATAACTAGGGCCTATTGGATAAGCAGGCCCTAGGGAGAAACCCTATTATCAGCAATCCTCTCCAAGGGACTCTTGACTCCCTGACTGCCTAACCCAGCGACATGGGTGTATATCATTGTGGTGGATACATCCGCATGGCCAAGCAGGTCCTGAACCGTGCGGATATCTGTGCCGGATTCCAGCAAATGGGTGGCAAATGAGTGTCGCAGGGTATGACTGGTGATGCGCTTGAGGATGCCTGATTGCCTGGCCGCACGTTTGATGCTCTTCTGAATCACCGTCTGGTGAATATGATGTCTCCGCACGATACCGCTCCTCGGGTCCTGTGAAATACGGCTGGCGGGAAAAAGATATTGCCACCCTAATTCAAATTCCGCATTGGGGTATTTCCTGGCCAGGGCCTCCGGCATGAATAGCGAACCATATCCTGCTGCAAGGTCCTTATCATGCATCCGTTTAACACGGCCGATTTGTCGTCGCAGTTCCTCTGTCAGGCTCTTTGGCATGGGAACGTTTCGATCCTTCGCTGCCAGCCAGGGAAAGCGAAGCGAAGGCTGGTAGTCCCCGGTAGTCGCGAGGCGATACTGGAAACCCGACGAGCCGTAGGCG
>JBEVVH010000232.1:0-4889 GCA_040507245.1 Candidatus Thiodiazotropha sp. | reverse complement strand
TTGGCGCCTACGGCTCGTCGGGTTTCCAGTATCGCCTCGCGACTACCGGGGACTACCAGCCTTCGCTTCGCTTTCCCTGGCTGGCAGCGCAATGATGCGACGCCAGAGATTGCCCGGGAGATGGAGAAACTCGGGGCCAGTGGCATGGTAAGCAAACCTTTCGATGCGGAACTGATCACCTCCTATCTGAATCACTCTGCCGATCAGTTGCCGGAAGAAACCGCTTCGGACTGGCAGGACTCATCGCCACAGACCGATTTCCTGGATCATATTCCCGACCGTTCGAAATTCATGGAGATCGCCAGCCGGGAACTCTCATTTGCGATTCGCAATAAAAACGAACTGGCCCTGGCGTTATTGCGAATCGATCAATTCGATGGAATTCTGGATCATTACAGTGATGGTGCCATCGAGCACATACTTCTGGCCATACACGACATCGTTGAGCAGCATATCCATCCGGATGACACTCTGGCTTATCTTGGCAGCGGACGATTCGCGATTCTACGTCCAGCATCCAATGCCATCGGCACACGTTATCTGGGACGTAGAATTCTGGAAGACATCGCCGCCAAGAGTTTCTACCTGGGTGAATCAGATCGCAATGTGAGTGCCAGCATTGGAATCTCCGCACCTGACATCAAGCCAGGATTTCGCCTTTCTGACCTGATGAGCCTTGCCGAAGGACGCCTCAAAGCCGCTCTGGAAAGCGGTGGCGGAAAAGTTGTCGACAAAGCTAATGAGAACCTGACGCCTGTAAGCATCACGCCGGATCTGTCAGAGATCTCCACAGCAGCGCCGACGGAGCATAATCCTTCCTCGAGTCATCTATCCACTGAGATACAGAGACTCGCGGTTGAACAGGTTGCAGAAATCAAGGCCAAATACAGCCCCAGTCAGGAGTCTGTTGAAACACAGTTGCTGCAATATCAGCAGACTATAGAAAGCCTGACCGCAGAGAACCGGCAACTGCTTGAGGATGTGGAACAATGGAAAAAACACTCAGCGGAAGCCGACTATCTGCTTCGCCAGTTGTTTGAGATAGAGAGCGAACGTCAACAAGTAAAATTGAAATTCAATGAGCTTCAGGACAACTACCAGTTACTCGACCAGCGATGCGTCTTCCTGACCCAGGAAAACCGCAGACTGGTTGAAACAGAACCTCATCACTCAGACAGGCCCATGGCTTTACAGAGGAAGAGAACAAGCGCCTGGAAGACCATGCAAAAGATCTGCGTAATCGGGCTGAAAAGGCAGAACTCGAGAGTCTCAAGTTAAACCAACTTGTCAGCAGTCTACGGGAAAATGGACAGCTGTTGCGCATGCAACTGGACCAGGCTCAGCAGGAGATCGACGAACTCAAAGCCGCACGACAATCCACCCCCACTCCAGTAACTGCAGATCCCAAACCCACACAATCGGGCCGGGCAACGAAACCGCAGTCCTCCGACTCAATGCTTCTGAATGAAATTTATGAGTCCGAGTTGAGCTTGACCGCCACACCCAATCTGAAAGCGATCAGTGGCCAGCCCTCCCAGCAAGCCCCAAGCACCCCTGTGAATGAGGCAGTACAAGCCAAACCGGCAGTAGCGAATGCCGAGGAGAAACCCAGCAAACAATCCTCACCGCAAAACCCTCTTCCGTTCCGCATCGAGAAGGAGCCGTTTCTGCTCAAGACTGGAATCAACCCTTCTGCATTCACCATTGCCAGTCTGATCCTGGCATTGCTGCTGTTGGCGGCAGGTATATCCGTCTACTTCTATCTGAAAGATTCCCCGGTTCATGCGCCTGAACCGGAGACATCTGTCGCCCAACCGAAGGCCGCAACCCCAGCTAATGGATCGCCGTCAACACCTCAGGCTGAGGTTCAATCTCAAACTGAGTCTCATCAGCTGCAACCGGCCGTAACGCGAAATCTCCCGATTCAGAGCCAGCGTCTTGAGTCTGTCGAGCCCAGTCGGGTTGCCACAGCCACTCCCCCTGTTGCACGCACAGAGGTTGCATTACCCGTTTCAGAAGAGTCCCGATTGGAAAAAGAGCTGACGCTGAGACAGATGGCCGAAGAGGAGTTTCAAAGACGACTCAATCGGTCACAATCATCCGCTTCTGATGATATTAACAACGCCGGCTTACCATGGAATGTACCAACTGAAACGAGCGACGCTGAGAACAACGGAGTGGGCTCAACTCAAACTGCCCAGGACATGTCAGAAGAGATTCAACCGGGTTCATCAGAGACCAATCAGCCTTCAGACCTCCTCATCCTGCCTGAAGAGCCCGCCCCGGTCATTCCTCGCTGATCCGCTGTTGCAGAATGCTGGCATGTAGAGGCCAGCCTGATTCATCAATCACAAACACGGTCCACTTGCCGACCTCGCCCGGATTCAGGCTTTTGACGGAATAGGCGCGCCAACGAGGACCCTTTACAGAGATTTCCACCTCGCTGATCACTGCCCCTTCGAACTCCCAACGATGGGTTACCGTACGCCCCTGGAGATTCCTCAGATCGGTGAAGAACATCACCTGGGTCGCGTTTTGATCCACACTGACAATCTGATCAATGGGTTCCCGATCAATCACGTCGGTGGTAAAGACCGCGCGTGCCACGTAGGCATCAGGTACAGGAGACTCTTCGACACCTACCGATTTTGCTTGCATCGTTGAATCCATAGGCCCGGATGTAGAATCACCCGCTTCGCTCTGAAGCGTATCCTGCGCCATTTCCTCCGCGACTGTTGGCGTTACCGGAGCGGTTTCCGCCCACAATTGCATCGGAAGCCAGAAGATCGCAAGACTAACCAGCAGATGTCTTTTAAATTTCAAAAGAGTCATTTCTGTCATCATCCCCTTTAGTGACATGCGAGATCTTTGGGACTGCTAACACAGACCAATCTGCCCTGCTGAAGCTATTTTTGCTCCAACAGGAGGTATTTGAATAATGTTAACAGACCCCAGCAAGCACCGGCTCAATTTACACCCTGTTCCACTTTCAGGGCATATTCAATCGTGAGTCAGGCGTGCTTGCACAATAATGTGGACAATCTAAAGTATCGCGTCAACGACAGTACAAAATCCAAAAACCTGTTCTGATGCTGAGCCAATTAATTCGTAAATTTGGGAATTCGTCATAAGTTGATCGGTACCGGAATCTCTTGTGGTAACGGAAACTCATTGAAACTCAGTCTGGCCACGCCGTGGGCCGAAAATCACGATAACAACCCGATATATTCAGCCATCGATCGGGATGTCGCGATACCAGCAGTAGTCATGCCGCCTTGTTAAGATCACGGATGCTTTCTGAGGACAGTACCCAGGGCTTACAACCGTTACGCCTGTCACGCCCAGTGGTCTCGAACACGGTTCCAGGAAATGGCGCCATAACCATTATACTATCATGGATATGGCGCCGATCATGTCAGTAGGTGACGACGCGGGGCAGTTCTTTAGCTTCTGCAACCCACTTCTCAACAGCGGAAACACTGGGGGTGGCTCTGACCAGATTCTTTACCTCGTTGACCTCCACCATTTTTGCATGCAGATTTTCTGGTTTGCGCTGTGCCAACTCCGGAACGGTATCCACACCTGCAGCCTCGAGCAGGTCTGAATATTGCTCTCCGATGCCCTTGATACGGAAGAGATCCGCCATATTCACCCAACGTAATACCAGTTTGCCGCTGATACCGGTTGCATCCTCGATTTCCTTACGACCTTTTTTTATACTCCCTTTTTTCAGCAAAGCCTCAAGACTATTGATATCGGCCCCCTTCAGCTTGGCTGCATAGGTTTCACCGATTCCCTCGATTTCTACTAGTTTGGTCATCACTCAGTCTCTCTGTTACAGGTGGGACAAGTTACATGATGCAACCCTTCTGACAGAGCACTCCCTGGCATCACTTCAATGTGTCCTTACATAACATTGAGAGGGTTCAATCACACATACAACGCTTGGATTTTTCTGTTGCCGATTGTATATTTTTATTTATAAAAAACTCACAACTATATGTTTTTAATATATTTAATGGCTTTTTATTCATCAGTTCACGCTGTCCACGACAAGACTTGCCAGACTTCCCCGCCGACGGTCCGATTTTCGGCGATTACCTGGAAAATCCGTACTGGGATCAAGACGAAGTTTGCGTCGATCTCTGGATGAGGTGCGCTGAATGTAGGGATGGGCATGCAAACGAGCGCCTTTGATGATCGTGGTGTTCAAGCGACCTATCAGGTGATGCACAGACTCAGAATTATGCACATACACCAACCCATGGTATTCCCATACCCGGGAGTTGCTGTATTTGATTTTAAGAATCCTGCTGCGTGATACCCCATCGGGTTTGCAGCGCATCAGGGACCATTTCGTCCCCATCTGTCGGCAAACCAGTCGTTGCAGATTACGGGCCGAATATCCGTTGGTTATTCCTTTGATAAACACCCACATGAATCCGTCTCACTCAATTCAGTATCGAGGTTCCAGGACCCCATCATAATATCCTTACCGGAATCCGCCAACCTCTAACCGCCACCCCCAGGATATTGGAATTCCCCGGGAGGTGCTCCGTTTGTCCGTCCCGGTCTTGACATGCAATTTTGCTACTTCATACCCCCTTGACGCATAGACGGACATACCGGAGGATTGCTGATGCCTCTCCCGCCAAAGACACCCAGACACGGGAGTGACGTGACACCCACGAACCGGCAGGCTGTAGCTATGCCAAGCGAGTCTTCGATCTCATGAAAGATTTTGGGACATCCAAGTCCACCAAAATCGATTCGATCTTTGACAGCCTATTAGTGCCCCAGCCGTCCCGGTCACTGACACTACGCGATGACTTCGCAAGCTCGTCACCGCTCCGTTGTCAGCTCCCGAATGACTGGACGTCGCGTTCGGA
>JBEVVH010000231.1:0-4934 GCA_040507245.1 Candidatus Thiodiazotropha sp. | reverse complement strand
CTTTCCATGTCGAATTGTATTTTGTCTTTCATGTATCATCTCTTTTAGCCTAAGTTTATAGAAATGACACAGAATTCTGAACACTACCCTTGGAAACGCCGCCATACCAGAACTCATGATAGGCAATATGCAGATACTCATCGGTCAGCCTCTGTTCGAGTATCTGAGTTTCACTCTGATGTGTGAGTATCTGCTTGAGTGAATGTATCGCATCGATTTTAGGAGTGAACATCTCCCGGGGCTCTATGTAACTGTTCGAGTCATGCCTTCGCAATCTGGCAAGCGGGGCATTTACATAGCCCGCCTTACGGATCTTCGCATACAGTTCCATGATGAAGATGTAGTCCTCACACAGTTTCACACCAGGAGGAAAGCGCAATCCACCCAGACTTTCGCGCCTGATCAGCAGGGTGGAAACCCAGCTGGCAAGAAAATCCGTATTCCCCAGTGATTCGAACGGCTTGTCGTCAATGATATACGCCATTCCATCCAGACAGGCTGTCTTGCGCATCTTTTCCAGCTTTGGCACGAAGGCGAACTGGCTTTTAGGCAGATCGCCATCCGAGGAAAACCGCTTCAAATCCGAAAACACCAAATCCAGTTCAGGATCCTCCTCGAACAGTTTCAGCTGCATTTCAAGCTTGTTCTCAATCCAGATATCGTCGGCATCGAGAAATGCAATGAAATCACCCGAGGCCATCTCGATGCCCGTATTTCGCGCAACACTCGCACCACTGGTATCAATTCGTACGTACTGGAATCGTGGATCCTTTATGCTCTTGGCGATTTCCGATGTGTTATCCGTCGAGCCATCGTCAACCAGAATCAATTCCAGATTATCGTGTGACTGGCTGAGTACACTTCCAACCGAATCTGGAATATAGACGGCATAATTGAGGCAGGGCACGATCACGCTGACCTTCACGGACAAGCCTCCAACCGCGCAATCAGGATTAATGGATCGTTTATCCGATCTGTCCCTCTTACGCACATACTGGATACTCCTGGAATCGAAAAAACTTAGCCGTTCAGGTGTTGAGTGCGCCGGAGATCCTATCGCCCCTGGCGATACGGCATAAGTCGTTGATTTAAATAATAACGCAAATGGAATAACACACTGCGACAGCACCGCAAACCTAAACTTGGACTTACCGATTGTCAATCAGTGTAGCGGCACAGTGACGCCATGGCTAAATCATTAAGTAATCAATTAACCCCCCCGGTCACGGAATTTCGCTCCGTCTCCTGAAAACGCTGGAGATTTTCTGATTTCATCATGAAAATCAGGCGCTTGACCTAATGTCACAGGCCTTGGTTGCAGAATATCCAGGCAATAAAAAAGGGCGCCGAAGCGCCCTCAAACGTAGTCATCCCATCAATATGAGATCAGAGTCCGGAACCCCGGCTGCCGGTGAATTCCGGATAAGCTTCCAGGCCACACTCGCCGAGATCGACGCCTTCGTACTCCTCTTCTTCGCTGACACGGATACCCATGACAACCTTGAGAATCAGCCAGACGATGAAGCTGGCGATGAAGGTCCATGCGAAGATCACACCCAAACCGAGGAACTGCGCACCAAAGCTGGCGTCCGTATTTGAGAACGGTACCGCGATCAGGCCCCACATGCCCACAACACCGTGGACCGAGATTGCACCGACCGGATCGTCGATTTTGATCTTATCCATGGTGATGATGGCGAAGACCACCAGAATGCCGCCGATCGCACCGACGATCGTTGCCCACAGGGGGGTCGGAGCCAGAGGCTCTGCAGTAATCGCGACCAGACCGGCCAAGGCGCCGTTGAGGGCCATGGTCAGATCCGCTTTACCAAACAGGGCGCGGGCGGTGATCAGACCGGCGACCACACCACCGGCGGCAGCCGCATTCGTGTTGACGAACACGGCAGCCACGGCGTTGGCTTCGTCGATGTTGGAAACCACCAGCTCAGAACCGCCGTTGAAGCCGAACCAGCCCAGCCACAGGATGAAGGTACCCAGGGTGGCCAGCGGCATGTTGGCGCCAGGAATGGCGTTGACCCGACCGTCAGCGGTGTATTTGCCCTTGCGAGCACCCAGCAGGAGCACACCGGCCAGAGCAGCGGAGGCACCACACAGATGCACCACACCGGAACCGGCAAAGTCATTGAAGCCGGCCGCATCCAGGAAGCCGCCGCCCCACTTCCAGTAACCCTGGAGCGGGTAGATGACACCAGTCATGACCACGGCGAACACCAGGAAGGCCCAGAGTTTCATACGCTCAGCCACGGCACCGGAGACGATGGACATGGCGGTAGCGACGAACACCACCTGGAAGAAGAAGTCGGACATGCCGGAGTAGTAGACATCACCATTGCTGGCCAGCACATCTTCTACCGAATTGTCGCCACCAAACATGAAGCTCAGATCCAGCGCGGGTATATAACCGTTGCCGTCACCGGGATACATGATGTTGTAGCCCATCAGCATGTACATGATACAGGCGATGGCGAACAGCGCGATGTTCTTGGTGAGAATTTCAGCTGTATTCTTGGCACGAACCAAGCCAGCCTCGAGCATGGCGAAACCTGCCGCCATCCACATTACGAGTGCGCCGGACACCAGAAAATAGAAGGTGTCCAGAGCGTAACTAAGTTGTGTAATCGCTTCCACGATACTCTCCAGATTGATTTGCCAGACGGTTACAGAGCTTCAGAACCGGTTTCGCCGGTACGCACACGGACTACCTGTTCCAGCGGAGTGACAAAGATCTTGCCATCGCCAATCTTGCCGGTTTTGGCTGAGTTGGAGATCGCTTCGACCACTTGATCCACAATGCCGTCATCCACCGCGATCTCAACCTTGATCTTGGGTAGAAAGTCGACCACGTATTCAGCACCGCGATAGAGTTCGGTGTGGCCCTTCTGGCGACCGAAGCCTTTCACTTCCGTCACCGTAATACCGGCCACTCCGACATCCGACAGTGCTTCTCGGACATCATCAAGCTTGAAGGGCTTGATGATTGCAGAAATCATTTTCATTCTGTTACTCCTCAGTTGTATGGTCCGCCCGGAGGCGGACTTGAATTTTGGTCAGTACCACAGAGTTACTTAGAACTCTTTTGACCAGGAGACGAAGAAGCGCATGTCGGAATCTTCACCCGAGGCATCCGTATCATCCAGATCAGTATCCGACAGGCTGAAGGTTACGTCGCCGAAATCACCTGCGGATTTACCCAGGTCGATCTGATAGTGGGTGTAGCTGTCAAAATCGTCATCACCGTTGCCGTCGGGATCAACGTAACCAATGGTCAGACCAATGGAGAAATCCTCAGGCAGATCGTAGCTGGCGCCGATGTAGTAGTAGCGGTCCTCTTCAACGGCTTCAACCGCATCTTCAGCGGTCAGGGCATAGGCGATACCGGCGCTCAGGAACTTCCAGCTGACGTTTGCGTAAAGTTCCGAGAAATCGGAATCCGCATCGCTGGAGTAGGAGTAGTAAATCAGGCCGACATCATAGCCAAAATCAGCCAGTTCACCCGCGAAACCACCGTACAGGTCCAACTCGTAATCATCCCAAGCCTGAGCGATCCAGGTACCCGCATAGAGACCGGAACCGTGAGAGTAGTCAACACCACCGGAGAAGGAGGTGCCGTTGCCGGACTGGGTCAGACCACGCCATACATAGTTGCTGGTAACGCCGATGTTGGTGCTGATTTCAGCGGCGGCTATGGATGACAACCCCAGCATTGCAACACCACAGGCCAGAGCGAGTTTGTTCATCTTCATGGTTACATTTCCTCTAAAAATATCAGTCAGTCGAAAAATCTATTTTTTGTTCCAGCTCTCCAGTCGATCGAGCCGAATGTACGGTTTGGATAATCAGACTTCATGCCAACACCAATAAGAAACTGATAATTAATGGAATATTTAAAAATAGTGGGGTGCTGCAGAGATCGGTGATTTTTTCCGTGCCTTATTTGGAGACACGATTTGCACCTTTGCACCAGTTCTGCGCACCGAAATGGTGCGTAAATTCTAAAACGAGGTCTGCGTCACAGGTCTTTGTGATTGACACGACAGTTCAAAAAACCGTCGCATTATTGCAACACCTGGCGTCAGTCACCCGACCCTGGACAAGCCGCGCCACTCTGGCTATTGTCTGCCCATGATTGACACGAAACTGATTGACGAACTGACGGAACGGCTCTCGAACTCACTACCCAGCGGCATCCAGGCCCTCCAGGGTGATGTCCGCAAGACCCTGAGAGCCGGCCTTGAAGCCGGGCTTTCGAAGCTGGATCTGGTGACCCGGGAGGAGTTCGAAGTGCAGACCGCTGTGTTATCCCGCACCAGAGAGAAGCTGGAGCGGCTCGAGCAGCGCCTCAAGACGCTGGAATCGCAACAACCCTGAGCGGTTGTTTCGGGAACCCTGAGCATCCAATCCACAGAACAGACGCATCCCTCTGCACCATAGCTTGCCAAACGACGACAAGGATCAACCGTCACAACCAACGACCAGGGAAGAAACCCATGTCACTTGCCATCCTCTATTCCCGGGCCCAGGCGGGCATCCATGCTCCTTTGGTCACTGTTGAAGTTCATCTGGCCAACGGCCTGCCCGCCCTGTCCAAAGTCGGCTATAATAACCCCATACGCAACTTATTGATTTCATGGGGTTCCCATGCCGACAGCATATTCTTACGTTCGATTCTCAACGCCACAACAGGCAACATGGGATTCCTACCGGAGACAGACCAAAGCCGCACAGGACTTCATCGAAAAACACCCCGAACTTGACCTTGTTCTTGACGACACACTGAACCTTTTCGACAAGGGCATCTCAGCCTTCAAGGGAAAAAATGCCGTCACAAGCGAGTCTTCGATCTCATGAAAGATTTTGGGACATCCAAGTCCACCAAAATCGATTCGATCTTTGACAGCCTATTAGTGCCCCGG
>JBEVVH010000230.1:3561-4997 GCA_040507245.1 Candidatus Thiodiazotropha sp. | reverse complement strand
TCCTTGTAACGGGCCATCATCCATTCTCCATGCCAGTATTGTGATGCCTTGATTCTAACGAAAAATAGGGTTTTTCTACAGCCTCAACGCCCCGGGTCAGGTGGACTTCGCAGGAAAAACCGGAGCCATCAGCGCGCAGCGCAGTGGACTCAAAGCATTGAGGGTCGCCATCGAAGGCCAGGCTGCAGACCTCGGCGGACGAGTCCTTTGCATTGTTCTGATGCTGCATGATGTCCGTGACCGGCCTGCCCTCGAACCATTCACCAGGATAGCCAAAAAGGCGAACCGCACCGGCATTGGCCGAAAGTATGCACTGATCCCGACCAATGACATAAACCGCCTCTAGCATACTGTCGAACAGGGAGCGGTACCCGGCTTCGCTCTGCTGCAGCTGCACATCCATGCGCTTTCTCTGAATCAACTCGCGCATTAACTGCAGGGTATTGCGTGAAAGGGTTGCATAGATCGAGAGGATGATATCGATCATCACTCGGGTGGAGCCGGACATGCTGTGCCGGGCCTGGATCCTGGCCTGCTGCAGATCACTGCCTTGGCGCAGGTACTTCACCACCAGGGCCATTTCACGGTCTGATTCCAGAATATGCGTGGCAAGCCAGCGGACCAGAAAATCGAGTACCTCTTCGGTTATCTTTCCGTTATGCCTGACCTGTTCATCGTCCTTGAGACTACGCAGCTTCTCGACGAAATGAGCGTGACTTTTTTGTGCGCAGCCTCGTCATCGGAATCCGGGAGATACTGATTCCAGATCGCCTCTTCGGTGTCGAAGTGATAGTGGGTGTAATCGATCAGTTCATCGAAAACACCCGATAGTTGGAAATCATCCAGTCCGAAGGCCACCTGGCTGGCCAACTGGTTAAGAATGTGCACGAGCCTTCTGTGCTGCCGATCCACTTCATCGAGACCCGTATCAAAGTTGTCATTCCATGGAAAGATATCTATACCGGTTGAACTGTTAATCATGAGCCTTTGGCAGGTTGGCAGTCAGTACATTTGGCGAGATGCGTGACCTGTGGTTTTGTCTAAAATTGAAACCTGATTTCCCCGTGGGACCGAACAGTCCCGATCATCTTTCCGGCTGTCGGATGGCTTGCATGGGTGAGTGACAATTATGGCAACTGCTCCCATAGTCCGAGTATATGAACTCTCTCAACCGAGTAACAATTTAGTTTGAGGGTACATAACGGTAGTTTAGGGATCAACCTGATTCCGGTCGCTGGATGGACTCACCTGGCGGGCCTCATTCATGCTGGAACAGCTGCTCAAGGGCCGGGCGCATCCGTTCAATCTCCTTCAAACCCTCCGATATTCCATATTCCGCCTTATCGAATTCCATCAACCCCAGTTTCGCCATACGCGGAGAAAGAATCATTTCAGGCGGGTCACCTGCCATGCGGCTGCGTGTGATACGGTCCTGC
>JBEVVH010000230.1:0-3551 GCA_040507245.1 Candidatus Thiodiazotropha sp. | reverse complement strand
GGAACTTGCCAGAACCTCGTACAGACCGGGTACGTCCCGGGACTCACCGAACAGGCGTGTCATCAGGTCGTCTTTCTTCGCCCCCAGGGTACTTCTCAACTGGGCGGCGATACGCCCCAGCAGATCGGCATCTTCGCTGACCGCGATTTCCGGTTCACCGCTGGGCTTACCAATATTCTGGCGGAAATGCCGACCCAGGATGATATCCCCGTTGAGATTGACCGCGATGACGATATCAGCACCCATGGCCCGACAAAGTGAGACGGGTACCGGGTTGGCCAGCCCCCCATCCACCAGCCAACGCCCCTCATGACGAATCGGCGTGAACAGTCCGGGCAGGCTGATGGAAGCCCGCACCGCCTCCATCACCGGCCCGCTGCGAAACCAGATTTCCCTCCCGCTCTCAAGCTCCGTGGCCACGATCCCGAGCTGGTGTTCGAGCTGATCGAATGACAGCCCCTCTTCTTCGAAATCATTGAGAAACTCGGTGAGCTTCTCACCCTGTATCAATCCCCCCCCGGTGAGGCTCGGATCGAGGAAGCGGATAATCTCCCGCCAGGTTAGGGAGCGCACCCAGAACTCGAAGGCTTCCATCCGGTCGGCGGCATAGGCGGCCCCCACCAGCGCACCGATGGAGCTGCCGCAAACGATCTCCGGAACGATCCCCATTTCGGCAAGCCCTTTGATGATCCCTATATGCGACCAGCCGCGCGCGGCTCCGCTGCCCAGGGCCAAACCCACCTTAAGCCTGCGTTGTGGGGCGTGATTCATTATGGATATCTCCCTATCAGTCCGTCTTGATGGGTTTCGCAGGCAGCCCAGCGGAATCACCAAGATCCAAGGCATGCAGGATACTCTGTTTCAATTCCAGAGGCTGGCGGGCAATCAGCTCTTCCGGTACGCCAATTTTGTCAACCAGACGCTTGTGGCTCTCAAAACCGTAGGACACCATGAAAGGATGCATCCCCGTGGCAATTGCCGCCACATAGTCCCTTTTCTCGTCCCCTGATGCATAGGCCCGGGCCGGATTGACCTGAAAACCCTCGCGCACCGCGCGAAACGCATCAGTCTTTTGCGCCTTTTGCGGCAAATGCACGATGAAATCGAGACCGGACACCTCCACCCCGTTGCGCTGATAGAGTTTTTGCAGGGTCAGTTCCGGTTCCAACGTGATATTACGGGTGATGACCCCGACCCGGATTTCGGGCTGGGCGATCAGTTGATTCAACAACCCTGCCATTCCTTCATACAATTGAGTCGACTCTCGATATACCTCGGTCAGCGTCTTGACCACGGCGAGTCTCTTCTTGCCCTTGAGCTGTTTGCGCAGATTTTTTGGCAGCTCCTTGAGCCCACCCAGATATTTGAAGATATTGCGACGATTCTGGAACCGCTCGATATCCCCGATCGACATATCATGGAAGGAAAAGGTCTGCCGGATGGCATCAAAGGCATCGATGGTCGTGCCATCCGCATCCATGATCACCAGACGATTGTCACTGTACATGTTACCGCTCTGTATCCGTCATTCTTGTGCAGACTGATTGCGTTCACCTGAGCCGATTCACTGCAATCAACACAGCGATGGCCGCTTACCTCAGGAGCGCGGAATCCTCACCAGGCCGGAACCGTAGTCCAGCACGATACCGTCCTGATCGATCCGTTCGAGACGATACCCTTTCTCCTTCAACCTGTCTCCCTCCACGTAGCGATGCATGTTGATGATCACAAACCGTCGCCGGGGGTTCTCATGGTAGACATGGATGCTGATCGACAGCTCGAGCAGCGCTTCACGCTCCGCCTGGGGTAATTCCCAAACCAATGGGATCGGCGGGGTATCGACGGCTGGTACCGGCGCCTGGGCCCTGGCTGCTTCCCGGCTGGTCGGTTCGGGAGGTGATTCAACCGCAGGTTCCACAACCTCAGGAGATGTCGCTGCGGGAGACAATGACGGGGCATTTGAAACATCTGCGGAAGGAACGGAAGGGATCGCGGCCTGGCTCTTGATGACAGGCTCATCAGCCTTCACGGGTTCGGGTTCCTCTACCTTCACCGGTTCAGCAGCTTGTGTGACTCGCGCATTGGCAAGCAGTGACTGCCGACTGGGTTGTCCCGTATCTCGCAATCGGGACTGCAGGTCAGGCGCTGGCGCGACGTCAGGCAACTGGGTCGGAACCGGTTCAGACGGGTGCGAAACACCTGGGACGGACACCGCTTGATCAGCGACTGGTGCGTTGTTTGTGGCCGGGGATCGTGAAATCGGACCATCCGGCTGCGGTTGCGGCAACAATTTGTAGCCGATCAGTGTTGCCAAAACCAATGCGGCGCCCAGTATGAACCACAATCCACGGCGCGTCGGCGCGGACACTTCGGTGGCACCGTCCGCTGCCGGGGGTGGGCGCAGATCGGTGCGTTCCTGGGCTGCTCTTTCAAGGGCATCGAGAATCGATGACATTTCAGCCCTCCACAGCCGACGAGGCGAGCACAGGCCGGTTCGTCCGCCATCTCATCTGGTATGCGGAAATGCCCGACTGGATATTACTCATGACGCTTGACCACCAATACGGGTCGGGTGGAATCCATCACAGTCTGATTGAGTTGAATCAGGGTCTGCTTACCCACGATGCCATCGGCCAGCAGGGCATGCTTCCTCTGAAAGTTGATCACCCTCTGTTGCAGCGTTTCGTCGAAAACAACCTGACGGGGATCATAGCCGGTTTTTACTCCCTCAACCCGGTCGAGCATTGAGATCAGCCAAACCACATCCGTACCGCTTTGGCCCATCTGGAGACTCTCATGGCGCAGCTTTGGGGGACGCCAGAGCAGCAGATAGCTACCGGTCCAAAGCCGGTCGATCTCATCGCGGGTAAAATCGAAACGCCGCCCGTTCATATCCAAGGTCACCCGGTTGGAATCCAGACCGGAAACCACGACCTGATAGAGCTGACCGTCTTCCATGAGCAGTTCCAGAATCGCGGGACGATTGTAGTATTCCAGGTTCTGCCAGTCCCCCCGCCCGTAGATGCAATTCAATCCATTCGCTTCCGCATGATCACAGGGGGTGCCGGTGTGGCTCGCTTGGGGATAGACAACCTGCCAATAACCGAACAGGGTGGCAAAGGCATCCTGATGGTCGCCAACCAGGGGTTCCAGCACGGACACATTCTCTTGCTCGGGTTCTTTTACAGATGCGGTATCCAATGCCTCAGGGGTAACCGACGTCTCCACCTCATCGGCTACGGCTGCCGTCTCAGACCGCACCTGGGTTACGCTAGCCTTGGGTACCGGCGGGTCCGGCTCCGTGACCGGCGGCTCTGATCCGGAATCTGCCGGGGATTCCGGGGTATTCAGAGTAAGTGACTCGGTAGGAAGCGAGGCCTGGGCGTTCAGATTGGCGATACCCCTCCGATCTTCGGGCCCGGCCGCGAACCGGGGAGAGAGCAGTATCACAACCCCGCTCACCACCGCTGCCAGCCAGGGAAAGCGAAGCGAAGGCTGGTAGTCCCCGGTAGTCGCGAGGCGATACTGGAAACCCGACGAGCCGTAGGCGC
>JBEVVH010000229.1:0-5010 GCA_040507245.1 Candidatus Thiodiazotropha sp. | reverse complement strand
AACTGCATTGACTGATCCGACATGTCCAATGAGCAAAATGGTTGCAGCTACTCTAAAAAAAAGTATCACCTACGCGACTCCTTTCGACTTTATTAAGTATCAGGAGAATAACCGCTCCCTCGTATGTATATCAAGGCAAAGTAACTGGAGCCTAATGTCCTGTCTGACGAGACTGCTCGGAGAGTTAACGCGACCGTCTGGAAAGATGGCATCTGGAATGTTTCGTGCTGCCCTGCAGTTCTGCGCTTTCTGCCGGATCCCGGGTTCCACTTCGTTCCACCCGGGCTACCCGTGATGCTTGCGCCAGTTGAGATTCCCATTCGTCCCGAGCGACGTAGCCCGGGTGCAGCGTAGCGGAACCCGGGAACCTTCCTCCGGAGCTGTCTGCTTGAGTGCAGCGAACTCCCTCTCCCAAAACTCGAACCGCTCCTGGCCGCAGATTCCATGGCTTAGAATCCTGGGTAATCATGTAGAATGATATCGCAGCGTCACCCGCATTCCATAACACTGACAGCCGGTGATTGTTATCGGGATGAAAAGGTCCGATCTGAAATCTTATACACACTGATGAATCAGTAAGGAGTGGTGTTTTGCACGAGATCATCTGCCCCCATTGCGGCAAAGCATTCAAGATCGACGAAGCCGGGTATGCGGACATTCTCAAACAGGTCCGTGATAAGGAGTTTGATAAACAGCTGCACGAACGTCTCGAACTCGCAGAACGGGAAAAAGAGCACGCGGTCGCCCTGACGCGAACCGAGGTCATGAACGAACTGCAGAAGGCCTCAGCCGCCAAGGACACCGAGATCCTGGAACTGAAGGCCCGGCTCGAGGCCGGTGAGACCGCGCAGAAACTGGCCGTGAGCGAGGCCCTCAGCACCGTGGAAAAGCAGCGCGACGCACTGGCCAGTGCGCTGGAGCAGGCAAAGCGCGACCAGCAGGCCGCCTCAGAACTGGCCGAGGCCCGGCTGGCCCAGCAACTGCACCAGGCCATTGCCACTAAGGATTCCGAGATCCAGGACCTGCAAACCAAGCTCGGCACCCATGAGGTCACGCAACGACTGGCAGTCAGCGAAGCGGTCAGCAAGATCGAACAGGAACGCAATGACCTGAGAAACCGCCTGGAGCGGGCAGAGCTGGAAAAGCAGCTCGCGGAGAAATCCCTCAAGGACAAGTACGAAACCCAGATCAAGGATCGCGACGATGCCATCGAGCGCCTGCGGGACATGAAGGCCCGACTCTCCACCAAGATGGTCGGCGAAACCCTGGAGCAGCACTGCGAGACCGAATTCAACCGGATTCGCGCCACTGCGTTTCCGCGCGCCTACTTCGAGAAGGACAATGATGCCCGCAGTGGCAGCAAGGGCGACTACATCTTCCGTGATCTGGACGAATCCGGAACCGAGATCGTGTCGATCATGTTCGAGATGAAGAACGAAAACGACGAGACCGCAACGAAGAAAAAGAACGAGGATTTTCTCAAGGAGCTCGACAAGGATCGCACCGAAAAAGGCTGCGAGTACGCGGTCCTGGTCTCCCTGCTGGAACCCGATAGCGAGCTCTATAACAGCGGGATCGTCCACATGTTTCACCGCCACCCGAAGATGTACGTGGTCCGTCCGCAATTCTTCATTCCGATCATCACCCTGCTGCGCAACGCCGCGATGAACGCGCTTGAGTACAAATCGGAATTGGCGCTGGTCAAGGCTCAGAACATCGACATCACCAACTTCGAAAACGACCTGGAGAAATTCAAGTCCGCATTCTCGAAGAACTACGATCTTGCCTCCCGGCGCTTTCAAACCGCCATCGACGAAATCGACAAGTCCATCGACCATCTGCAGAAGACCAAGGACGCTCTCCTCGGAACGGACCGTAATCTGCGTCTGGCAAACGACAAGGCGCAGGACGTGACGATCAAGAAGCTGACCCGGCGCAACCCGACGATGGCCGCCAAGTTTGAAGAACTGGCGAATCCGGAGTCTTCCGATAGTAAATCGTCAGACTGATGGCACCCATGCAGGCATTTGTGACGCGGGTTTTCGTTGGCGTGACGTGCCTTGCCGTACCGACACGAAGGGGTGAGTCCTGGGGACGATTAACCCAGGCTTTAGTAAGCTGAGGCAGACATGACGGGAACGCCACAGTGAGCGGCCAGAGTCTCGAGACATGGGTCTGGCTGGCCCTGCTCGCCATGATGTTCAACGTAGCCAAGGCGCTCTCCGTCAAAACCCTGTGCCGGGATATCGAGCCTTCGGCACTCGTCTTTTATGCGAGACTCATACCCGCCCTGGCGCTCATTCTTCCCGCCTATTACTCGGACTACCAGATCAACGATGTCCCTTTGTTCTATGCCGCATGCTGGCATGGGGTCACCGTGGCACTGCTTTTATATTATCTCTCCAGGCACTACCGGACGGTACTCGCCGAGGCCAATCACCACTGCCGCCTGTCTTTGTTTTCGTCCTGTTCACCACTGCCGCCTTTGTCCTGCAACAACTGTCGGTCCAGGAATCCCTTCCCATCGACAACGGCGTTACCTACGTGAAAGCCATCGTCATGTTGCATATCGGCATCACCGCTCTGCTGGGGGTGGCACTGCTGAGGGAGCGCATCAGTGCGGACCTTTTGCTGTCCAACACAATCGCGCTGAGTGCGGGACTCGCGTTGATCGCTTCCGTCGGATGAGGCCGAGATAAGTTTGTCTGATACCGATCGGATCAGTGTTTTGCCTCAACATCGTGAACCATCTCGAAAATTATTTCGACATAAGCACTCTCACCATTTATGCATATAACAGCGCCTCCTCAGCGGAAATTCCTCATAAGACGGCGGTAGCCGAACCAATCGAATCCCTCGGTCAGTAGAGGTAAACACTCCCTGATCCCACAAATGCTCTTCCAGGCACACCAATCATCAAGGTGGATCCGTCAGTGGAAATTGCCAAACTATCACCGAAATATTCATTGCTGACACACCCCTCAGGGCCACAGATCGGCAATTCATAGTGATCACCACTACGGGTGTGTGGCGCTTTGATATAAGCCTCTTGATGCCATCCGGCCTCGTCACGCAGGAAGCGATATGCGGCGCCGGGCGGGGCTTCCGCACGATCATCAGTCTGCAGGCCGTTGATGCCGCTTGCCAGCGAATCCTCCCCTGGGGCAGTAACGACCAATGAGCGACCATCTCCGGACAATACCAGCCGGGCGCCGAACGAGTCGCCTTGTTGCGCATTCGAGGCTTTCAGATATGCGGTCTGCCGCCATTCGCTGCCCTGTCTTTCAAACAGATAGGCTGCACCTGAGGACTCAGCGGAATTATCTGTCCCATCACCATTAACTCCAAGTGCGGATGAGTCCTCTCTGTTCGCGCCGACCGCCAGGATATTGCCATCATCCGAGAGTGAAACCGCACCGCCGAAATAGTCGTCCACATCTGCATTGGACGCCATGACACGACCCTGCCCAACCCACTCGACACCATTGAACATATAGATATATACCAACCCAAGAGATCCTGTTTCCGGCGGGATGCTCGAATCAGAAGACGCCGTAAGGGCGAATGTCATGCCATCACCGGATAGAGCGAACATACCGGTTTTGGCATTGGTGTCGTTAACAAACTGCGCGCCATCCCATGCCTCCTCAAGACGCCATTCGGAACCCACATCATGATACAGATAAACCTTCTCCTGGCTCCTTACAGCAAGCCTGTCTCCCATGCTAGAGAGTGAAACGAACAGACCGAATTGCTCGCCCCCTTGTTCGTTGTTACCGATTGTGATGTAACCCGACTCGATCCACCCCGCTACGGTTCTAGTGAAAAGATAGACGGCCTCCGTATCCTCCATGCTAGTGTCGCTTTCCCCGGAAACCCTGGCATCCTCAAAAGGTGCGCCCACCGCAAGCATCGTCCCATCACGCGAAAGCGCAACCGACATACCGAATAGATCACCCGCATGGGGACTGGAAGACTTGATAAAGCTCTCCGTGCTCCACCCATCGCCTTGCCTGGTAAACACAAAAACAGCCCCCGAGTTTTGGCCCATTGAGTAATCGTATGGCTCAACGGGAATGCCATCGACGCCTCGTGCAGCCACATCATCGGCACCATAGCCCATCGCCATTACGGCACCCTCTCCCGACATCGCCATTGCATGGCCGTAGCAGTTTTCCATTGCAAATTCCGTAGTGCAATCTGGACCAAAGTCATTCTGATAGATGGGGTCGTAGGTAGGGAAGAGTCTTCCAATCGCATCGATCATGAGACCTGAGGTGCTCAACGGCACCGAATCGACACACACGCCATTGCGGGTGCATGCCTCAACCACATAGCTGACATTATCCCAGTCGGTCAAATGAACCGCGATCACCTCATCCACGCGGGTGGCCTTGATCTCGCCACCCACCGGGCTGTAGCCGGAGATACCTTCGGGATTTTTCAGCAGCTGGTAGTGGTCTGCCCCCACGTCATCCCAGGAAAAACGCAATCGTTTGGGTCCCGCGATACTGACCGATGGAGTGACTGCGACCAGTTCACTTACCGGCTGAGCATCGTCTTTTTTACCATCATCCTGATGACATGCATCGAGGGATAATAGCAGTACAAAAAGACCCAGAGCGGTGACAGCCTTGATGCGCGATTCCATGTCCACATCTCCCTCTGACTGGGGTTAACCCATCTTGAAATATAGCACTCCATATCGCACGTTTCAGTGCACATACAGCCCAAACATAACCGACAAAATAAACGAGCAATGGGTCAGAATGAAGATTATCTCACTCATTACAATCGCTCTGCCAAACCGATTCCACCTGATCGCTTCCGCTCGAATATTTAGAATCTAATCGCACATCATGAGCATTTTCTGTAGCGATTCAAGAACCTGGCTCAGGGTTCAAAACCAATCGCGACCCTGCTATTAACCCGGCCGTTAAATACAGAGATCGCTATGCGGCGTATGCAATCTTTTGGTGTTCAAAATACTTGCGAACCCGTCCAGGAGTT
>JBEVVH010000228.1:0-5106 GCA_040507245.1 Candidatus Thiodiazotropha sp. | reverse complement strand
TTGTTAGTGTTCGTGCATCAATTTTTTCCATCCGGGAATAATACGTGATATCCGTTAAAATATCTCCCTATTATTGAGCCGAGTTAATAGCAAGTCAAACAGCCTCTCAGCACAGATTATCAATCAATCATCAAAACCTCAGAAAGACTCTCAACCCCAATAACCTCCAACCCCTCAACCCCCTGCTTCGGCCGATTCGCCTTGGGCACCACCGCCCGCTTGAACCCATGCTTGGCCGCCTCGCGCAACCGCTCCGGCCCGTTCGGCACCGGCCGGATCTCCCCGGTCAGCCCCACTTCGCCGAACACCACCAGCCCCTGGTCCAGGGGACGGTTGCGGAAACTCGACAGGGCCGACATCAGCACCGCCAGATCGGAGGCGGTCTCGGTGATGCGCACCCCGCCGACCACGTTGACGTAGACGTCCTGGTCGAACATGCCGATACCGCCGTGGCGGTGCAGCACCGCCAGCAGCATGGAGAGGCGGTTCTGCTCCAGGCCTAGGGTGACCCTTCGGGGGTTGGCCAGGGGGCTTTCGTCCACCAGGGACTGCACCTCCACCAGCAGCGGGCGGGTGCCCTCCCGGGTCACCAGGATGACGCTGCCCGGGACCTTTTCGGCCTGGCGGGAGAGGAAGATCGCGGAGGGGTTGTTGACCTCTTTGAGGCCCTTGTCGGTCATGGCGAACATACCCAGTTCGTTGACCGCGCCGAAGCGGTTCTTGATCGCGCGGATCAGCCGGTACTGACTGCCGGACTCGCCTTCGAAGTAGAGCACCGTGTCCACCATGTGCTCCAGCACCCGGGGTCCGGCGAGGCTGCCCTCTTTGGTGACATGTCCGACCAGGAACAGGGCGGTGCCGCTGCGCTTGGCGAAGTGCACCAGTTGCGCGGTGGCCTCCCGTACCTGGGAGACCGAGCCCGGGGCGGACTGCAGCAGTTCGGTGTACATGGTCTGGATGGAGTCGAGCACCATCACCTGGGGGCGTTCCTGCTCGGCGGCGGCGATGATCCGCTCCACGTGGGTTTCCGGGAGCAGCTTGAGGGGTTCCACCGGCAGTCCCAGGCGTTTGGCGCGCAGGGTGATCTGGCGCGGGGACTCCTCGCCGGAGACGTAGAGGGTGCGCATTTCGCCGGCGAGTCGCGCCAGGGTCTGGATCAGCAGGGTCGACTTACCGATGCCAGGGTCGCCGCCGATGAGCACCACCGAGCCCTCCACCAAGCCGCCGCCGAGCACCCGGTCGAGTTCCGAACTCCCGGTAGCAAAGCGTGCCTCCCGGTCGGTCTCCACCTCGGCCAGGGAGAGTACCTGGGGGCTGGTGTGGCCGGTATAGCCGGTGTAGCGCCCCTGCCCGCTCGTTGACGGAGCGACAGTTTCCTCGAGAGCGTTCCAGGCTTGGCACTCGGAGCACTGCCCGGCCCATTTGGGGAAGGCCGCACCGCATTCGCGGCAGACATAGAGGGCCTTGCCGGGTTTGCGTCCGCCCTGGGCCATCAGCGGGTCTCCTCAAGGTTGCAATCGATGAAGGGCACCCGCCGGGTGACCCCGCACAGCAGTTCGTAGGCGATGGTGCCGGCCCGCTCAGCGATCTCTTCCACCGGCAGCCCCTCTCCCCAGAGCACCGCTGGGTCGCCGATGCGGATGTCGGGCAGCGCCCGGGCGTCCACGGTGATCATGTCCATGGAGACCCGCCCGGCCAGGGGCAGGATTCGGTCCCGCACCCGCACCGGGGTGCCGGAGGGGGCATGGCGGGGATAGCCGTCGCCGTAGCCCACCGCGATCACCGCCACCGGCATCGCCTCGGGACAGCGGTAGGTGCCGCCGTAGCCGACCGTCTCACCGGCCCGGCACTGCTTGACCGAGATCACCCGGCTCTCCAGGGTCATCACCGGACGCAGGCCCACCTGTTCGGCGCGGGAGTCGAGAAACGGTGAGACGCCGTAGAGCATGATCCCGGGACGTATCCAGTCGGCATGGCTCTCGGGCACCCCGAGGATCCCGGCGGAGTTGGCCAGGGAGCGGGCCCGGTAGGGGCTGGGGTCGAGACTGAAAAACTGCTGGCACTGCTGTTGGGTGAGCGGGTCCGCCGGGTCGTCGGCGCTGGCCAGGTGGGAGATGAGGTGCAACTCGCCGACCGCCGGGTGGTGAGCCAGGCGTTCGCTGACCCCGGCCACCGATTGAGGATCGAAACCGAGCCGGTGCATGCCGGTGTCCACCTTGAGCCACACCGGGAGGGGGGCTTTGAGGTCGTTGCCTTCGAGCAGTTCATCGAGTTGGCGGGGGTGGTGGATCACCGTCTCCAGCCCGGCCTCGGCGGCGGCCTGGAACTCGGCCCGGGTGGAACAGGCGGAGAGGATGAGGATGCGCTGTTGGAATCCGTTGCGGCGCAGTTCCAGTGCCTCGTCGAGACGCGCCACGGCGTAGCCGTCCGCCTCTGTCAGGGTCCGCGCCACCCGCAGCATGCCGTGGCCGTAGGCGTCGGCCTTGATCACCGCCCAGACCTTGCACCCGGGGGCCGTCTGGCGGACCCGGTTCAGGTTGTGGCGAAGCGCCGCGTGATCGATGCGCGCCTGCGGGGCGAAGGCCATCAATAGCCCTCGCTGCCGTAGATATCGTCCGCGTAATTCTCGAATTTGGTGTACTTGCCCAGGAAGGTCAGGCGGGTGGTGCCGATCGGACCGTTACGCTGCTTGCCGATGATGATCTCGGCGATGCCCTTGTCGGGACTGTCCTCGTTGTAGACCTCGTCCCGGTAGATGAACACGATCAGGTCCGCATCCTGCTCGATGGCGCCCGACTCGCGCAGGTCCGACATGATCGGGCGCTTGTTGGTGCGCTGCTCGAGGCTGCGGTTGAGCTGGGAGAGCGCGATCACCGGCACGTCCAGTTCCTTGGCCAGGGCCTTGAGGGAGCGGGAGATGGCGGAGATCTCGTTGGTACGGTTGTCCCCCTCCCCCGGCGCCTGCATCAGCTGCAGGTAGTCGATCACGATCAGCCCCAGGTCGTCGTGCTCACGCTTCAGACGGCGTGCCCGGGCGCGCACCTCGGTGGGGGTGAGAGCCGGGGTGTCGTCGATGTAGAGCTTGGTTTCCGCGAGCATGCTCACCGCCGAGGAGAGGCGCGGCCACTCGTCGTCTTCTAGCTTGCCGGTGCGCACCCGCAACTGGTCGATGCGCCCCAGGGAGGACATCATGCGCATCGCCAGGGCGTCGCCGGGCATCTCCATACTGTAGACCGCGACCGCTTTCTTGCCCTGGATCGCCACGTTCTCGGCGATGTTCATGGCGAAGGTGGTCTTGCCCATGGAGGGACGCCCCGCGACGATGATCAGATCCGCGTGCTGCAGCCCCGAGGTCATCTGGTCGAAGTCGGCAAAGCCGGTGCTCAGGCCAGTGATCGGTTCATCCTGCTGGAACAGGGTTTCGATCCGGTCCACCGCCTTGGTGAGCAGGGACTTGATGGCGGTGAAGCCGCCCTTGCCCTTGCTGGTCTGCTCGGCGATCTCGAACACCTTGCGTTCGGCGTTGTCGAGGAGTTCCTCCGCCTTGCGGCCCTGGGGATGGAAGGCGCTGTCGGAGATGTCGGTGCCCACCGAGATCAGCTGACGCATCACCGAGTACTCGCGCACGATGCCCGCGTAGGAGGTGATGTTGGCCGCGCTGGGGGTCTCCTCGGCGAGCCGCACCAGATACGGCAGCCCACCGCCCTGCTCCAGCTCTTCCTTGCGCTCCAGGTGTTCCGCCAGGGTCACCACGTCGAAGGGCTGGCTGTCCTCCGCCTGGGCGGCGATGGCGCTGAAGATCAGACGGTGTTCCTTGCGGTAGAAATCGCTCTCCACCACCAGGTCGGCGATCTTGTCCCAGCTGGCGTTGTCCAGCATCAGGCCGCCGATCACCGACTGTTCAGCCTGGATCGAGTGCGGCGGCACCTTGATGGCGCGGGTATCGAGATCCGGAAAGACCGGCGGTTCTTCTGGGTAAGCGGTTTCCGACATCGAGGCTGGTCTGTGGTGTTAGGGATCGGGAAATGGTCGTTTAGGATACGGCATCGGGCGGGGCTAGAAAAGTGCGCGAGATCACGGGTGGGGGGGATTGTTTGTGGGTGGTTGGGGTGGTCGGGCTGTTGATGTTGCGGATGCGATTGTGGGGGTTGTGGGTATGGGGTGTGTTTGGTGTGGGTGTGCTTGTGGCGTGTTGTTTGGTTGTTTTTGAGCCCCCCTCTCCCCGGCCCTCTCCCGCGTAGGGGAGAGGGGGTTTGCTTGGTTGGGTTTGTGTTGTGACCACCTGCTTTGGATTCTGATGGACCCCGGGTTTCACGTTGTTTCACCCGGGCTACGTTTGAGACCGAACTTGCTCGTTCCCACGCTTTGCGTGGGAATGCAGACCCGGGCTTTGATGAGCACTCGGGCTGGGGGTTGTTGCATGGTATCGGTATGCATTCCCACGCGGAGTGTGGGAACGAGAGGCGGATGTGGGGAGATATCTGGTTTGGGTTGTGTTGTTGAGGTGTGTTTGGTTATTTGAGTCCCCCTCTCCCAGGCTCTCTCCCGCGTAGGGGAGAGGGGGTTTGCTTGGTTGGGTTTGTGTTGTGACCACCTGCTTTGGATTCTGATGAATCCCGGGTTTCACTTTGTTTCACCCGGGCTACGGGGGTGATGCTCGCTCCTCTTGAGATTCCCGTTTGTCCCGAGCGAGAAGCGCAGCAAAAACCGATCAGCGGGGCTGGCTGTCTGAGCGCAGCGAGTTCCAGCCCCGCCGGTTTTTGTGAGCATCTCAGCGGTCCCCGAAGGGGCGGGACAGTCGGGCGCCGTTTCTTTTGGTTACTTTTCTTTTGGCGAAAAAAGAAAAGTGACTCGCCCAGGAGGGCGAAACCGGCGGTCATAGAAGATGAGAGTAACAGCGATTAGCACCGAGCGGATCTATTGAAATCCCCCTCCCCGGCCCTCTCCCGCTAAGAGGAGAGGGGGTTTGCTTGGTTGGGTTTGTGGTGTGCCCAGCTGTTTCGGATTTTGATCAATCCCGGGTTCCGCTTCGCTGCACCCGTATATGGTCTCCTCCCCATTTGCAAGGCATCTTGTGGTTGATGTCAGGGACAGGTTTGCTGTCGT
>JBEVVH010000227.1:0-5141 GCA_040507245.1 Candidatus Thiodiazotropha sp. | reverse complement strand
CCTTGTAACGGGCCATCATCCATTCTCCATGCCAGTATTGTGATGCCTTGATTCTAACGAAAAATAGGGTTTTTCTACAGCCTCAACACCGTGGCTAAGGGCACCCCCTCTGTTACCGCTTTGAAAGTGGTACGTCGCACCGCCAGCAAGGTGGCGAAGAGTCCAACTCTTACTCGTAAGCTGGCTCGTCCTTCAGCCAAGGCCAAATCCCTGGTCAAGAAGGCGGGTGTGGGTGGTAAAGGTCGCAGCTATGTGATTCAGGGTCCGACCCGTATCACCATCTCTGCCGCTTGAAAGGAGTGCGCGGTCATGGCGACTTCCGGCACGCTCAAAAACTTCCTTGCATCCAAGCTCAATACTTTGACAGCACGTGCCCGGCGGCTCTCCCAGCTGACTCCGGAACACGTGGGCCTGGATGCTCGGGATCGTGCCTTCGCGCCATCGGCCGCGCATTTTAAATCTGCCAATCGACGCCTTGCGCTGATCGACAAATCAATCACCAAGCGTATCGCCTTCGCGCGTGCCCAATGGCGTTCCGCTCCATCCGGTTTGGCACTCTTGTACATGGCCATGGTGGAGCGTGAAGTGGACCGGGCGAGACGCACCTTTGGGCTTTTCTTCGAGGTCTTCAGTCAGCGGGGAACCGGGTACGGCCCGATCCTGGCGGCACATGACGTAATAGCCTCCGACTGCTATGCGGCTGTTCAACACACAGCACCGATGATCTTTCGTGGACCCCTGGTGCGCCCTTTGACTTATCTGGAACATGGTTATTCGCCCGCCACATACCGTCGTGGTGTCACCCTGTCCCGCTTGCTGGGTGAAGCCAACCCTTTTCCACTGATTAGAATTCCCTGGGATCGGGATAATCCATGGCAGGCGGTTTTCCTGCACGAGGTCTCCCACAATCTTCAGGCGGATATGGGGCTGTGGCATGAAAATCAAAACGCACTGGAGCGGCGTTTCGCTCGTCAGAGAACAGCTGCAAACGTGTCCAGTGTCTATCGTCTCTGGGGCAAAGAGATCTTTGCGGACCTAGCCGCGGTTCTGCTGGGTGGGCCCGCAGCAGCGTGGGGAATGCTCGATTTTCTTTCACATCCTGCGCCAAAAACCCTGACCTTCAAGCCTGGTGGGGCGCATCCCACTGGTTATCTTCGTGCCTTCATACTCGCAGAGATGCTTGATCGACTCGGGTTCGCCCAGGAAGCGGGACGTATCCGTGATCTGTGGCAGCGTCTCTATCCGGTCGCCCGGGGGCATCGCATGCCTGGCTATCTGCTCGGAAGCGCGGCTGAAACAATCCCGCAAGTGGTGGATGAGATTGCGTTTCAGACACGCCGTGGATTGGCCGGGAGGGCATTGGTTGATGTCATCCCGTTTACCCGTCATGACGAGCTATCAATTCGCGATGCAGCCAGGTATCTGGTACGGGGTGAAGTACCGGACGATCTGCCACCCCGTTTCCTGGTCAGTGCAAGCCGTTACGCTCTGAGCCTTGGTGCCCCTGTTAGAACCCTGTCGGAACAGGTGACCCGACACTTGGTTATGCAAGCAAATACCGCCAAATCAGGCGGTCCAAACCCGTTACTTATCGCTAACGCGGCCTGATCCATAGAGGTGAGACCATGAGCCAACAATCCCTTTACAGTTCATTCCCCCAGGAACGTACCCAGGCAGCGGTTGCCCTGGATAATCTGATTCGCCGCCATCTGCGGGTCAGTGATCCGACCGATGCGGATGCGGTCTCTAAAGCCTTGCGGGAAAGGTATCAGGACGAACAACTCGCACTGGAACAGGAGGCTGCCGGACTGCCGTTCTTCAAGGTTACCCGCATTGAACCTGTCTGCAGCGGTGGAGGCAGCAGCAGTGCTGAGGTACGTCAGGCTCGCAATGATGTGGATCAGGACCTGGAGGCGCTGACCCACAATGCACTGCTCAAGGATGTCCATCCGGAACTGCGGGGCTGGGCACACAATCTGCGTCAAGTGGTGGCGGAAGGCACGAATGCGGCGCGATTCGCCCTCGATCCCTGGCAGAGGGACCAGGCCATGGCCGCCCGGCGTCTGCTGGGTGATTATGCCCGGGTGGCGCGTTATGTCGGAGCGCTTTCATCCAACATGAACATCCACTACCGCCAATTGGCCAAGAGTCTCGATGAGGTGGGTAACATGATTCTGGTGAGCATGGGCGAGGCGGTGGCTCAGTCAGGTCATGGCGGTGGGCGGTTCCTGTTGCAGGCCCCGGCCAGTGAACTGCAGGCGCGTCGCGAAGCCGTGATCAATGCGCTGCGTAACCTGGTAGGCACCAGCACCCAGAGTTATGGGGGCAACGACTGGCCCCGCGGCCTGGTGGCCTATCGTGAGGTCATCAATCATCTGGAAGACAATGGATTGACGGATCTGCGCGCCTTGTTTCAGGAAAATCATGTGGCACGCAGTCTCGATGATGTGGTGTTCTGGGCCACCCGGGGCAGCAGCGAGGATCTTCGCTCACTGGGCGCAACTGCACTGCTAGCACTGGAGCGGTTCCGTCGTCTCGATCTGACGCTGCGTCGGCGCGTTGATCCACAGGCTCCGGCACTGGCTACCTATCTGTCGGCTATCCGGCTGTTTCTCGATACCTTCGAAAATGCGGGCACCGGCTATCGATTGCTCTATATCGCCAGACCTCCGATCAGTTTTTATGGGCTGTATGGCGTTGGGGGTCCGGATGATCCCACCCAGCGACTGCTCGAATTGATTCAGGCACGGGGTAAGTTGGCTCAGATACTCGACTGCTATCTCGGTTGTGACTGCAGTGCGGATCGGGTGCGCTGCCAGATCATGCTCGACAAGCTGCTCTACGATACCGATCGGGCTATCGACCTATATGCGATGAGTCAGAGTACCCAGGGTACAGGGCCTGCCGAACAGCGTGCATCCGCCTACGGCCTGATAGCTGACCGGCTGTTGCGTTGCGCCGAAGGGAACAGCTGCCAGGTTACCTGTTATAACCCGGATACCAGTGAAACTGGTGGTTATATTACGGCTGATGAAACGCTGGACTGCGCTCAGTCCCAGCCTCTCTGTGACACCTGGAGTTGTGTCTCCCGTCATCCGAAACTGCCGGAGGTGGTGACCGATATCAGGGATCTGCTCTGGGATGGACTGTTCACCCCCACAGGTGATTGTGCGATTGCCTTCGTGGCGCCTTTCGGTACTGATCAGCAGGAGCGGGACCGGGTGATGGAGGAGCTCTGTGCTCAACAGGAGGCTCAGGGCCAGTGGGAGCATCTGTTGCAGGCGATGGCGCCGTCTTGTCAGTTGGATGATCCCCTCGATCCGTCACACAGGCTTGTGACATCAGCGATGGAGCTATTTCGACAAATTGCCACTGAGACCCAATGTCCGGAACCGACCAGCATCCCGCCGCATTTCGAAACCAGTCTGGCCGGCATTGCGTACGGGTTGAACTCGGAAGGCTGAACTCATCCCGATACCGACAGACCAGTTAGCAAGGAGAGGCATCATGACCCAACCACTCTGGCCCGCAATGTTCGAAAAGATGCAGGTGCTCGTTGATGATGTCAGCACGCGCCTGTTGGCACAACCAATCTCACCCTGGGTGGAATGGATCGATCAGGAACAGTGTTCCGTGAAGGACACTCAACCCTATATCGACGCACTAGAACTCATAAATCAGACGCCACAAGGCGTGGTGCTGGTGTTAGGCCGCGGCAGAGGCATTGGCGGCATGGTGACGCGCAGGCCTTTGCTGAATGCAGCCGTCAACCGAAACGATGAGGTGAAAGTACGGGATCTCTTCACACCCCGTAACAAGATCATCGAGATCGATTTGAAGGAGACGATGAAAACGGCCCTGGTCCTGTTTCACCAGTACAGCTATCGAAGCCTGCTGGTGTTCGATAAAGGACAGAATCGGGTCGGTGTGCTCAAGCGCTCGTTACTCTTGAAAGCACTGATTGAGCAGCTGATCAGCGAGTCGATCGTGCGCGGCTGAGAGCACCCGAGACACCCCCCAAGACAAACCAAGGAACAGAACCATGGGATACGAGAACTACGAAACTGTCACGAGACTTTGGCAACGTTTCCTGCGCGAACAAATGGCTCAGCTGCCACCCGAGGAGCGTAAGAACCTGGAAGGTGAATTCGAGCGTCGTTTTGGTGAACTGCAACAGGGTGCTTCCGGTGACGGCAGCTATGGCTTTGCCGATATGATTGGTTTTAATGGTAATGGAGTGCTGCCATTTGGCGACTTGCCTTATCCTCATTTAGTGCCTGATTTCGATGAAGCGGTGATGCCCAGTCAGTTACATGCGGCTTCAGAGCTCTACTACATCTACCAGCACGAGCGCATGAAGGTGTTTCAGGTGGCCGATGTATTACGCCAGTTGTTCACCAACGGTCGTATGCGCATTCAGCGGGGTCCGGGAGCCCGGGGTCTCTACATTCTGGAAAAGTGGCGTCCTTTGCGTTACAGGCTGCGTAATCGCATGATTGCCTACCGCCGGGTGTTCAACTATGGATCGGCGCCCGCTCCCGCAGGTGCTGTGGTCAACCAGTCCTTTCATCGACAACTGGTTGCCTTCATGAGCGCAATGGCCCGATATTTTCGCGATCTCACGGTGGGTGAAGTAATCCGTAGCTCTCAGGATATCGATGACAGACCCTTTGGCAACCTGGCGAGTATTCAACGGCTGGGCATTGACTTGCGATTCGCCCTTGATCGTTCCAGTTACGGCAACATTCTCGCACTCACCCAGGAGACCGGGCACTACCTCAAAACACTACTCGATCTGTTCGATGAGCCTGATATCAAGAAATCCTTTGATGCCAACAGTAAGTGGGATGTGATCGAACGGGTTTCCAGCCAGCATTTGGGCGGGATGGCGGAACTCTCCCAAAGGGCGAAGATGGCGGAGGGTGGCCGGCGTATCCTGCAGTGGATTGCCGATCAGGATTTCGAAACCACAGCAAGGGCTTCTGGGGTGTAAATCCCCAGCGCTTCAGATAAGTCCCAATAGTGCGAATCGCAATCTGAATTCCAAGACGCAGGTAGTGTTCAGAATTCTGTGTCATTTCTATAAACTTAGGCTAAAAGAGATGATACATGAAAGACAAAATACAATTCGACATGGAAAG
>JBEVVH010000226.1:0-5151 GCA_040507245.1 Candidatus Thiodiazotropha sp. | reverse complement strand
GCACTTTCCATGTCGAATTGTATTTTGCCTTTCATGTATCATCTCTTTTAGCCTAAGTTTATAGAAATGACACAGAATTCTGAACACTACCGGCCTCGGCGATGACAGGAACGGCGGTAGTGCTCAGGCATAGAAAGATACTGATAGTTTTTTTCATCGCCGCAGGCGTACTGCTCTTCGATTTTGCTTTCAATCAAAGCAATTTTACTGCTCTTGGTTATAAGCTGTTCCTCAGAGTCGCAGTAATCCTTTCAAAGCTATTCTCATAAATCATTCACATGACTGATGCAATCAGGCAACATACAGAAAAATCGCTTCATCAATACTGAGATAAATAACGATCGCCATGATGAACTTTGTAAAAGTTGCACTCGTTGTACTTTTCCTGTCCGGTTGTGTTGGCATGCCTGAACGGGTCAAGCCGGTGGATAATTTCGATCTGCAGCGCTACCTCGGCAAGTGGTATGAAATCGCCAGGCTCGACCACTCATTTGAAAGAGGACTGGACAACATTACCGCTGAATACACCCTTCGTGATGATGGTGGGGTAAGAGTGGTGAACAGAGGTTATTCCTCTGAAGACGGAGACTGGCGCACAGCCGAGGGTAAAGCCTACTTTGTAGAGGATCCAACGAAGGGTTATCTCAAAGTCTCTTTTTTTGGTCCCTTTTATGGCGCCTATGTGGTGTTCGATCTGGACCCTGAGAACTACCAGTATGCCTTCGTATCAGGACCGGACAGCGACTACTTGTGGTTCCTCTCACGAACACCTCAGGTGAGTGAGGAACTGCTTGAGCGTTTCAGACGGGAATCCAGGGCGCTGGGTTTCGATGTTGATCAATTGATCTATGTGAAGCATGAACAGGTTCCGTGATTTACAACATCATGTGCAGGTCACCCGGTCAGTCTGCTGTGTCTGCTCATCATGCAATGGCCTCGGGTCGTCAATCACAGCCGAAAGGTCTGTAACAGCATGAACCGGGGATACAAGAGTGCCTGGCTGATTGTGTATTTTCTGGTGCTGATCTGGTCGGCGATCAGTCCCAAGGATTACCCCACTTGGTTGCTGGAGGTCGCTCCGGCACTGGTTGCTCTGGTGATCCTGGCGATGACTGAAAAATCCTATCCGCTGACCCGGCTCAGCTATGTTTTCATTCTCATCCACTGCATCATCCTGATGGTCGGCGGGCATTACACCTATGCCGAAGTTCCCCTGTTCGACTACATACGGGAAATTACTCAGACATCACGTAACAACTACGACAAGCTTGGCCACTTCGCGCAAGGATTCGTTCCGGCGCTGGTGGCGCGGGAACTGGTGATTCGTAACCGGATTATCCCCTCAGCCGGATGGCGAAATTTTTTCATAGTCTGTTTCTGTCTCGCCGTGAGTGCGTTCTACGAATTCATTGAATGGTGGGTTGCGCTGCTCTCCGGTGAATCCGCCGAGGCGTTTCTGGGCACCCAGGGGTATATCTGGGACACCCAGTCGGACATGTTTTTCGCCATGCTGGGAGCGATCGCTTCACTTGTGGTGCTGGGCAGGATGCATGACCGGCAACTCAAACGTTTGACAGATCAGGCTTGAGGTTGGGAGGAATAAACGCTCAACAGTTACTTGGTTTGTCAGACGCTGAAGCGTCAGGCCTTTTCGTTCACTATGGGGAATGTGATGGAAAACAGCGCCCCGGGTTTTGCATTGCTCACCCGAATTTCTCCCTTCATGGCATGCACCAGCTGGTAGACCAGGGCCAGCCCGATTCCGGTGCCGGATGTTTTGCGCGTGAGTTCATTCTCTGAACGGTAGAACAGTTCGAAAATTCGTTTCACATGTTCCCGGGTGATACCCGGCCCCCAATCCCGGATCTGGAACTGCACGGATCGCGGGTCGGCCAAGGCGCAGGAGATCTCGATCATCCGCTGCTCGGCATCCTTGGAGAACTTGATCGCATTGTCTGTCAGGTTGATGAAGACTTGAAGGAAATGGTCCGGGTCCACTGCAAGACGGGTGGACGCCAACCCATCCGGGCAGTGCAACTTCAGTTGAAAGCCTGCCCGCTCGGTTTGCGAGACGATTTTAGATTGCAGCATGTCCAGCAGTTCGCTGACCGTGTACGGGCTCATTTCAACGCTGTGCTCGTTGCGGGTCATGCGAGCCAGTTGCAGGACGTTGTTGATCAGTCGTGTCAGACGTTCGCTCTCGTCATGGATGTAGTCGTAGTATTCGCGTTTTTTCTCATCGCTCGCCCAACCCTCCTTGAGCATCTCGCTGTACATGCGGATCGAGGTGAGGGGGGTCTTCAGCTCATGGCTGACCGCGGAGACAAAGTCCTGCTGTTGGCGCGCCAGCCTGATCTGCCCCAGACCCAGTCGATAGAGCAACGGTGTCCCGACCAGCAATACCAGTCCCAATGCCAACGCTACCCAGGTGATGATCACCCCGCCCGGGCCGGCCGGAAGCTGCTTGACACTGAAAATCAGCTCGAGTGCGCCCAACGGGGCGTTGAGCGGCGAGCGGTAGAGCAGTGAACCCTGCAGGGACTCGGAGGCGGGCAGATAGTCAGGGCGGTTTGTGCTGCGAAATATGCTGAGCAGGTCCCCCCGGTATGCGATGCCCAGATCACTCGTTTGCGAGAGGGCGGTGGTGAGATAGGGTTTTTCAATCTCTTCTCTGAGGAAGGGCTGTTGCTCGATCAGCAATCCCTGGATGATGCGCTGACCTTCCCGCCAGACCTTACGGTAGAGCACAAAGTGGCCGCTTTCCAGAAGACTGAACTCGAACGGATCGATCTCGCTTTCGAAGGTCCGGATGCGCAGGGCCTCCCGGGCCGAGTCTGTCTCGAACTGATCGCGTTGTACCGGTTCAGCCAGGGTGCTGAGTTCCTTGCGCATCTGACGTGGCGCAGGCGCCGCTTTGCGGCGCAGGCTGGCCGCCTCTGGTGCCTCCTCGGCCTGCTCGCTGAACGCGGGTTGCAGAGCCAAAGCCTCCTGTTTTTTCGTCAAGGTATTGGTGTCGCGGCTCTTGAGTTTGGCCGTTGCCGGTTCGGAGCGGCTGAGTTGGTCGAACACGGACTGTCCTGCGGGGGAGGGGCTGTAATCTCCTGCCATTTTTGCAGCGCCCAGTGACGCGGGAGGGCCGGGGGCCATGACCCGCGACTCGTCAAGGGCCTGGGGGGCGGATTCCAACGCGATTGCAGCCTGGGGTTCGGGATGAACCAGGCGGTTTTCGCTGAGGATTGCGCGGATCGTTTCCGACTGTTGCCGGCGCTGAGTCAGTTCCCGGTCGGTGACACCGTAGGCGGCCGCATCGGTACCCGGTGGCGGTAAGAGAGGTGTGGAGAAGGCCCCTGAGGCATCCACCTGAAAATAGCCCACCAGTCCCGGGATCTCAGAGGAGACGGGATAGGCCGCCAAAGGGGAACGCTGAATGAAGGGGTTGCCCGGGTCCCCTTCGATGACCAGGAAGGCGTAGTCGGAAAACCCCCGTGCCTCTTCCCGCGCGATCAGGGCCGAAGTGGTTTCATGCACCCGGTCGGTCAGCTCTTCCGCCATCTGTTGATGCTGGTGAAAGGCCTCCCACTTGAGGCGGCTGTAGGCCTGTTGGACCAGAATCGCGGAAGGCAGGGACAGGGCGATGAAAAACAGCGCCAGGGCCCGGCGCAGCCGGCCCTGAGTGAGACCGGCTGTGAGCCCGGCTGTGAAACCGCTGCTGAGACGCTTCACCGGATCAGCCACTCAACAGCCGGTAACCGGCGCCGCGCACCGTGACCAGATAGTGGGGCTGGTTACTGTCCGGCTCGATCTTGCGCCGCAGCTTGGCAATATGGATGTCCACGGTGCGGGTCTCGATATCGAGATTTTTCGCATAGCCCCAGACCTTGTGCAGCAACTCCTCCCGGGGCACCGGACGCTCCGAGTGCTGATGCAGGTATTGCAGGATCTCCATCTCCCGGCGGGTGAACCGGCATGAACCCTGGTTTGTTTCCCCCACCAGGTTCAGGGTGTCGACGGTCATGCGCTCGCCGAGCCGGATCCGGGTCTCCTGCGTCGGGTTGCCTCCGGACCTGCGCAGCACCGCCTGAACCCGCAGCACCAGCTGTGCGACGGAGAAGGGTTTCGCGACATAGTCATCCGCGCCCAGTGTCAGCCCCTGGATGATGTCCTCGTCCCGGGTCTTGGCGGTCAGCATGATGACCGGCTGGGCCGGGTCCTGCTCGCGGATCCGCTGACAGATCTCGAACCCGTCTAGGCCCGGCAGCATCACATCGAGCAGGATCATGTCAAAGCGGCCGGAGAGCGCTTTGTGCAATCCATCCGGTCCCTCCGCGGCACTTTCCACCTCGTAGCCGTGGTAGACGAACACGTCGATCAACCCGGTGCGGATCGCTGTCTCGTCTTCGATGATGAGGATGCGCGGTTTGCTGTTCATGGTCTGGGTTCAGGGCTCATTGTGACACACAGCTTAACAAGTCTGCCTCACACGGAAACGTAAATCTTTTGTAAATCCGGGGGCTGCAGTTTTACCAACCCCTGTCTGTTTAGTTCCCGGGGCGGTTCATAGACTGAAAGCGTACCGATCGCAACCCTATGACAGGAGATCCCAATGACACTCATCACCCGAGTCACACGACTGTTTCGCGCCGATATGCATGCGGTGCTCGACGCCCTTGAAGAACCGGAACTGCTGCTCAAGCAGGCGATCCGCGAGATGCAGGGCGCGCTTGAGCGCGAGACCCGGCAGGGGCGGCTGATCGCGGAAGAGTTGAAGCAGCTCAACAGCCGTAAGCAGACAGAGCATGACGAGATTACCTCCCTGAACGAGGAGCTGGACCTCTGCTTCGAACAAAACAACGAGACCCTGGCGCGAAGCGTATTACGGCAGCGGCTCGAAAAGGAACGCGTCGTCCAATATCTGGAACAGCGACTGGCAAGCCTGCAGGCGGTTGCCGAGGCGCTGCAGCAGCGTATCGACGAGCAGAGCCTGCGGCTCCGTGACATGCAGCAGAAACTCAACCTGATGGTCGCCCAGCCACGGCCTTATCCATCGGATACCGGGGATGACATTCGCTGCCAGCCAGGGAAAGCGAAGCGAAGGCTGGTAGTCCCCGGTAGTCGCGAGGCGATACTGGAAACCCGACGAGCCGTAGGCGC
>JBEVVH010000225.1:0-5230 GCA_040507245.1 Candidatus Thiodiazotropha sp. | reverse complement strand
AAAGAAACCAAAGCGAGTTGCAAAATACTTCAATCACGAGAAGATTTCTTATGCCGCGTAGCAGATGTATTTTATTGCCGGGTTAATAACACGAATCCAATATGCCCTGCTGTGGCTGATTTTGCGCCCGGCAAGGCGGAATGAGCGTGGTGTAGTCCAGCTACATGAGCGAATGATAACGCGGCTGGGCGCTAAATCAGCCTCAGGCCCCCATGAAATTTCAAAAAGTGGGTTGGACCTGAAAAAGTGCCACGCCCCGTTGCTCGTTGCTCATTTGGAACAACCAAACTGCTCTCATCGCGCCTAGATGACCCCTTTTTCCGGTCCAACAGAGCGTATTGGATTCGTGTAAACAGGCCTAATTCAAAAGCACGCAATCGAGCCGGTCTTTGAGAATCGGGATCAGATCCGGGTGATCACCCACCAAGCCACTGATGTGAATCGGCCAGTTTGGATGCTGTTGCCTGATCCCCTCGCAGATGGTTTCGATATCCCCGCCCGGTCCGGCATGATGCCCGGGAGAGAGAAACAACATCGAAAGCGCGATCGGTGTAATGGAATCCCGTTCACCCTCGCGGTGCAATACATCTTCGAGCAATTCTCCGTTGAAATCATACTGAACCCCTGTGCGGCGTTCCATGACCGCCTCATGAAGGGTTACCGAAGGGCCAAGCCGCTGTCGCAAGCTGTCGGCGAGATAGTGTCGGACCGCGGTGACCGATGGTATCGGGGAGCCGTGGTCGACCAGTATGATCCGTTGAATGCGAGCCGGCAGTTGTGCCTCGAGTATCCCGGCCAGCCGGGATTCACCCTCCGGGAGTGGACAGAGTACCGGGGCCACGCTGAGTTCAAACGCACCGTACTGAGCGCTGAGTCGCGCCACCTGTTCGGGGATGAAGGATGAAAGCGCCCGGCTGGGACCGAAAAACAGGGGCAGGACGATGAACTCGCGCTCCCCCTGACCCAGCAGTCGTTCCAGCAGAGGTGCAAAGGTGTCCGCGGGTTGGCCGTCGAGAGCCTCGGTTGGAATCCTGTCCGCGTGTTGCAGGGAAACCGGCAGCACCGCTCGCCCACACTCGGTGGAAAGCATCCCTGCGATGCGCCGCAGGTTTATTACAGACTCAGGACGTCGGGAACCGTTGTCCGCCAAAAGAATTGTGGGCGAATTCATCATCGATCTTGGGTTGTGGTTTGTCACATGCTCAAACATTTTTCCAGGGAACACAAGTGGTGGGGGAATGTCGCCGGAGGGTGGTTCTGCAGAAGTCTGCTGCCAAAGCGTGTGGCTGCAATGATGTTTGGAAATGTTTGCGGGAATGCTTGGATGACTTCACAGGGTCGCATGGGAACCGCGCAATTTTCAGGGTAATTGCGCATTGTCATATCGATGTGAAGTATAGCTGGTAGCATCGCCGCCTGTTTTTACGTTGTACGCAAAGGGGTTGCAACATGCTCAGCAGTAACGAAGCGTCATTCAATCCTCAGGTCTTTCTCTCCGCGCTCGGTGCGGGTGGTTTGGCCATCTCATTTTTTCTTTATCCTCAGTTCATGATTCCACATCCGACCTCGCCGATGGTGACTTTCGAAGTGTTGCAATCGGTGATGCTGGGAGAAAATTCCTGGGTTTCGGTATTACTGGCAGTCGACCTGATATTGATTCTGGGATTTGCCTTCATTCACTTTCATCTTCTGGCTAAAAGTCTGCGGGCCTATCGGCGATTTCGAAAGACGGATGCCTTCACTGCGCTCAGGCTGGGTAATGAAGAAGTCTCGCTGATGGCAATACCCCTGACTCTGAGTATGAGTGTCAATGTGTTGCTGGTACTGGGAGCCTTGTATGTGCCCGGGTTATGGCATGTGGTGGAATGGTTGTTTCCCATGGCGTTGCTGGCGTACGTGTCGGTGGGTATCTACGCCTTGCGAATATATGGTAATTAACTGACGCGCCTGCTGATTCGTGGGGATTTCAACTTTGAGGGTAACAACGACCTGAGTCAGTTGATGGCGATCTTCGCCTTCGCCATGGTGGCAACCGGGATGGCCGGGCCCGGCGCCATGAGCCACAATCTGACGATCAATGCCCTGGGGATCTTCGGTTCGCTGTTTTTTCTCTCGCTGGCCATGTTATTCACAATGGTCAAGCTGGTGCTGGCCATGAAATCGATCTTCCGTCACGGTATCTCGCAGAAATCGAGTTATACCTTGTGGATTCTGATACCTATCCTGACCCTGTTCGGGATCAGCTCCATTCGTATCATCATGGGCTTGCATCATGGTTTCGAACAACCATTGTCGAAGCCTGGATTGTTCGTCTTTACGTCGGTGATCCTGTCACTGGAGATCCTGGCCGGCCTGTTGGGCTATCAGGTCATGAAACGACTGGGATATTTCAGTGACTATTTGCGTGGACCAAAACGGGATGTCGGCAGCTTTGCCCTGGTCTGTCCCGGTGTGGCGATTTTTGTGTTCGGCTTTTTCTTTATCAGCTTCGGTTTGTTGAAGAACAATCTGGTTGCTCCCCTGTCGCCGGCTTATTTCATGATTCTGTTGCCCTTTGTATGGATACAGTTCAAGACCCTGAGTGTGTTTTTGCGACTCAACTGCCAGTTGATCGGGTATGGATTTTGTCGGCTCAGGGTCGGTGCTCAGTCCAGATAACGATTGACGGAAATGGTTTCGTGGTTCTGAACCAGTCGAGTCCAGGGATGGGCGAGGCTGGGTGCAAACTTTGATCTTGGTCACTTTTTATGTGAAAAAATATCAATTGTGCATGGGTTTGAACGATATAGTTGCAACCGCTTGCCAAAGTGGAATGCAAAGGAATGAAGTATCTGACAACCATGTATATCACTCTTAGCGAATCCCTGGGAATCTACACCGCCGATCAGCTCTACGAGTTGATCAATGATCGGCATCACTCGCCACCGATTTGCCGTCATCGCGCGGCCATCATGCAGAGCCGCACATTTTTCTTCAGTGCGGTGTTTGCGGTTATTGTACCCTTGTGGTCCTTGATCGATCTGATGTTTCTGCCGGCAGGGTTGTGGGCAGAACTGTTGTCGATCCGTCTCCTGTCAGCGCTGGTTTTTTCAGCTGTGGCCTGGCAGGCGCGCAAGGAACCGACCCTGAACAGGGCTCGTTGGCTGTTGGCGGTCATGCTTGCGGTGACGCCACTGTTCTATCTTGCCTCGAATCACTGGATCGATGCCTATGAGCTGAGTGGCACGGAGCGGGTAGTGGCGGAACTCTATGCCTTGCTGCCTTTCGTGATGGTGGTTGGGTTGACGCTCTTTCCTTTAACCCTGGTGGAGTTTCTCGCCTATGCGGTGCCGATGATTCTGGTCGTGGCATGGAGCAATATGCCCGAAAGTCCCGCAGAGCTGACCCACGCAGTGTCCACCATCTGGCTATTGCTGCTCATTCTCGGTGTGGCGCTGTTCTCTTCTTTGACCCAGCTTCGTTACATGCTCTCTCAGGTGAGCCGTGCGAGTTACGATGTTCTGACCGGTCTGTTGACCCGGCGTGCCGGTATCGAGGTGCTGGATCTGCAGTTTCGTCTCGCCGCGATGAATGAAAGTGCATTGTCCATCCTCTACTTCGATCTCGATAACTTCAAAACCATCAATGACAGTTTCGGTCACGAGATGGGGGATGAGGTGCTCAAGACCGCCGCAAGGCAGATCTGCAAGACCGTACGCAAAGGCGACAGTGTGGTGCGATGGGGTGGTGAGGAGTTCATTGTGATTCTGCCTACCGCCGATCCTCAGCAAGCCAATGATGTGGTGAAACGCATTATGGGCGCCGGTCTCGGAATGCGCCCCGATAATCAGCCGGTGACGGCCAGCATCGGTGTTGCGGAGGTGCAGGAGGACGCTGTCAATGACTGGAAAAGCCAGGTCGAATTGGCCGATCTCCGTATGTACAAAGCAAAAACCGGAGGGCGTGCGCGCAGTGCCGGTGTTGATGGTCAGTTCCTGCTCTGGTCCTGCTGAACATTTGCCAGGGTCCATCCCTAAGCGCCCCGGTGCAGAGACGCAGTGAGACGCCGGGTTAATAGTGATTGACAGCAGCCGGATCCAAGCCTAATTTCATCATACCGCCACGATCACGATAGGTGTGCGCGTGGCGTGTTCCGGATAATGACTCATACCACCTGTGAAGGCCGCCCTTGATAGGGACTTGCCAGATCCACAGGACGCCGAATGCCCGGAGATCCGGGTTCCTGGAATTGCCGGACACGCCCCGGCGGCTTACCACTCTACACGGTGACTGAACATGGTTACTGAACCGATTCGGGTTCCTTTGCTTACTCTAGGCAGGGCGTCATGATACGTCCCGCCAAACTGGCCGATCTCGATCAACTGGAACGATTGGAGAATATCTGCTTCACCACGGATCGGCTATCTCGCCGCCAACTGCGTTACCTGCTGACCAAAGGCAAGGCGACCCTGCTGGTGGATGAGGACGAGCCGTCGGGCGGCCTGATCGGCTACGTGGCGGTACTGATCAGCAAGGCCACCTCCATGGCCCGGCTCTATTCCATCGCGGTGGATCCGGATGTGAGGGGCAAGCGTGTGGGTACACGTCTGCTGCAAGCTGCGGAAGAGAGTGCCTGGGAACATCTCCGGGCCTATATGCGCGCGGAGATACGCAAGGACAACACGGCCTCGTTGACCCTGTTTGAGCATCAGGGCTACCGCCGCATTGGCGAATGGCGGGATTACTACGAGGATCACATGGATGCCTGGCGTCTCGAGAAACGTCTGCATCCGGATGTCTCTCCCCAGTTGAATGAGGTCGCCTACTATCAGCAGACCCTGGATTTCACCTGCGGTCCCGCCGCCTTGATGATGGCGATGCACGCCCTCAATCCCTCGATGGATATGAACCGCACCCTGGAGCTGCGGCTGTGGCGGGAGGCTACCACCATCTTCATGACCTCGGGCCACGGCGGATGCGGACCCTACGGCCTGGCATTGGCCGCGGCCAGTCGCGGCTTCGAGGTGGAAGTGTATGTGAACGATAAGGGCATTCTGCTGGCCGACACCGTGCGCAGCGATGACAAGCGGGAGGTGATGCGCCTGGTGCAGGAGGAAATGCTCGAGGAATTACAGGGCTATGGGGTCAGGATCCACAACGGTCGCTGCCAGCCAGGGAAAGCGAAGCGAAGGCTGGTAGTCCCCGGTAGTCGCGAGGCGATACTGGAAACCCGACGAGCCGTAGGCGCCAA
>JBEVVH010000224.1:0-5249 GCA_040507245.1 Candidatus Thiodiazotropha sp. | reverse complement strand
TTCCTCTTCTCATTTTGATTGACCGCAACTTCAATCATGGCGCATTACGACGCCGTTCGTGAGAGGGGAGGAGACCATTACATCGGGCTACCCGCACATCGCCACATTAGCAGGCGCCCGTAGCCCGGGTGCAGCAAAGCGGAACCCAGGAACCGCCCCCGGAGCTCCGAATCTCCCGGGTTACGCGCTGCTTCACCCGGGCGACCACGCTGATCATCCCCCCCGCCGCTGGGCAAGCAGCCGATCAAGCTGATTGGCAAACGCCTGCCGGTCGGCATGGGAAAACGCCGGGGGACCCCCGGTGTCGATACCGCTGCCACGCAGGGTATCCATGAAATCGCGCATGGTCAGACGCTGCCGGATATTGGCCTCGGTGTAGAGTTCCCCCCGCGGGTTGAGCGCCAGCGCACCCCGCTCGATGACCTCGGCGGCGAGGGGAATGTCGGCGGTGATGACCAGGTCATCCGGGTTCACCTGTTGGGCGATATGGTTGTCCGCCACGTCGAATCCGGCGCCGACCTGCACCGCGCGGATGTATTGTGAACGGGGCACCGGCAGGGCCTGGTTGGCAACCAGGGTCAAGGCGACACCGACCCGATCCGCGGCGCGGAACAGGATCTCCTTTATCACCTTGGGGCAGGCGTCTGCATCGACCCAGATGTGCTGAATACTCATGTATGTCCCAAGAAAGTGTGACGAACCGTCCGTGTGAGACGGATCGGTGCGAAGTTGCTGGGTGACGTAAACATAGGGTGATAGACTCGGAAGTCATTGTCCCATGTTCTTTTTTCAATGTTTCTGTTACAGTGCCCACTTTCCAGGGTGTTGTCCGGTCATCACCCAACGCGAGCAATCGCAGGAAGGGATTTTAGCCGAATCCCTTTGGGATATCCCGCTTAACAGGCGGCTAGAACTCGCTCACACCGAGCAGGGCTTCAGCCACCTGATACACATTCAGAGAATTCCCTCTTTTTTTATCCAGCCAGGACCGGATCCCGAACGTCAAAAGCTGTTACGGGGTGGCAAGACTGGAGCATTATTTACTCATGTCATTTGATTCCCTCGGCCTGTCGGCCGAACTCCTGCGCGCGATTGGCGAGCAGGGCTATACCCAACCCACTCCGATTCAGCGTCAGGCGATTCCGATGATCCTCAGTGGTCGCGATGTCCTCGCCGGCGCCCAGACCGGTACCGGCAAAACCGCCGGTTTTACCCTGCCGCTGCTGCAACGCCTGAGCGAAAAACCCACCCAGGGTGGCAAACGTCCGGTGCGCGCCCTGGTGCTGACCCCGACCCGCGAACTGGCCGCCCAGGTGGGCGAAAGCGTGGCGGCCTATGGCCGGCATCTGCCGTTCCGTTCCACGGTCATTTTCGGCGGGGTCAAGATCAACCCGCAGATCCAGCAGTTGCGCCAGGGCGTTGATATCCTGGTGGCGACCCCCGGGCGACTCCTCGACCATGTGTCGCAGAAGACCCTCGACCTGTCACAGATCGAAATCTTCGTTCTGGATGAAGCCGACCGGATGCTGGACATGGGCTTCATTCACGATATCCGCAAGGTGCTGGCATTGCTGCCGGAAAACGGAAAACGTCAGAACCTGTTGTTCTCCGCCACCTTCTCCCAGGAGATCAAGCAGCTGGCCGAGCGCCTGCTCGACCGTCCCGAACTGATCGAGGTGGCCCGCCGCAACAGTACCGCCGAGGCGATCGAGCAGCAGGTACACCCGGTGGACAAGGGTCGCAAACGGGAACTGCTGAGCCACATGATCGGCATGAACGACTGGCGTCAGGTGCTGGTGTTCACCCGCACTAAGCACGGCGCCAACCGCTTGGCGGAACAGCTGCAGAAAGATGGACTGGTCGCTGCCGCGATTCACGGCAACAAGAGCCAGGGTGCGCGAACCCGGGCCCTGTCCGGATTCAAGAGCGGTGAAGTGCGGGTTCTGGTGGCCACCGATATCGCCGCCCGGGGACTGGACATCGATGAACTGCCTCACGTGGTGAACTATGAACTGCCGAACGTGCCGGAGGATTACGTCCACCGTATCGGCCGCACCGGGCGTGCCGGCAACGCGGGTGTTGCCATTTCCCTGGTGTGTGGTGAAGAGCAGAAATTTCTGCGCGACATCGAGCGTCTGCTCAAGCAGGAACTGCCAAAGGTGATTTTGCCCGGATATGAACCGGGTACCCAGTCGGTGAAGGAGGAGCAACCGGCCCGTCGGCAGGAAAATCGCCGCGACCGTTCCGCCGCCCCTTCCAGGGAGTCCCGCTCGCGTAACAATTCCCGGCGGGATGGCCGTGCTTCGGCGAAACCGGCTCAGAGTAATAAGGACCGCTCCCGCAGAACCTCGGAAGCGGATCGAACCGCTGCCCCGGGTGACGCAACACCCCGCCAGCATGTGCATCGCAAGCCGGTGGCCAAGCGTACTCAACCCGCGCAGCGCCACCATGCCGGTGGTCGCAAGAAGCGGGAACTGCCCGCTCTGCTGGGTGGACGCTCAGAAGATTGAGGCCGCAGGCCAATCCGCAGTGCCCGCTGCGGATTGGCGATATCGATCACCCGCTCATATCAAGGCGCAATCAGCGCCGGGATCATGAACTCCTCCCGTTTCCCTTCGCGCACCGGGTCAGCGGACTCATTCCAACCCAGGTCCTGGGCCATGTGCGCAGGTACCGGTACGCGGGTCAGCCAGACCACCAGACGCATCCCGTCGGTAATGAACGGGTCGGCGGTCAGGTTGAAGCCGGGATTCTCCTCGGTGGTCACACCCACACCACCCGCAAAGGCGAATTTGCTCACCGCATCATGGTGCAGCAAGCTGTGAAAGGTGTACTCCCGGGCCTCATCAACCACCGGATCGATCACATGGGTGGTCAGGGTAGGGGACAGGGTGGTCAGCTTGACACCGATGTCCCGGCTGACCTGGCCAATCCATACCGGAGTGCCCTCACAACGGAAGGGCGCCAGCCAGAGGCGCATGTGGTTGCGCTGGTTGATGGTTGAGCGGCCGCGTTGCAGGGCGATGTCCTGGGGGCGGCTGAAGGCGTACAGGGAGCTGACCGGAGCGGTGAGAAAGGCCTTCTCCTCGATCGCCGCGCCGATCATGCGACGGATACTGTCCACAGTGATCGACTCGGTGAAATCCCAGCCGCTGCCCGAGAGGGCGGAGATCAGTTCCTTGCCGGTGCCGATGATCACCAGATTCAGCGGGTCGCCGGTTCGGGCCCCCGCTGCATTGGTGGTGCAACAGACCATCTGTTCCAACCGCGTCTGCAACTCGTCGACGCTCAGATCGGGCAACTCATTCACCCGGTTATACAACTCACGCAATTCGGACTGCTCATAATCGAAGCTCTCAGTGGGCAACAGCACGGCAAAACGCATACGTATCGCGTGCCTGCTGCTGGACAGATGCACGTCGACAAAACGCCCGCCACGTTTGTAGGAGGCATAGACGAACCCCTCCCGGGTGCTGCCCGCAGGTACGAAGAAGGGCAAGGCGTTTTTGCGGAACAGGCTTCTGTTTCGCTGCTGTTTGTCCGCACTCAGATGCGCTCCGGTGATGAACGCGGCCTCATCCGCAGAGTAGTAATCCGGATCGAGGGAAAAGGGCATCAGCCAGTAGTCTTTGGGGCTGTCGTTTTTCACATGCATCCAGATCGGCTGAACGTCGTGTTCAGCCATGGGCACGCCGAAATATCGGGAGGATTCTTCATCAGTGGGGATCGCAATATGCACCGTGACCTGATCCTTCTCGAGTAGCTGCAACCGTTCCAGGGGGATCGGCAGGTCCTGTTCCCCGGTCGGGTCATAGGTGGTGAACATGGAGCAGGCGGACAGTAGGCCTGCGAGCAACAGGGCGAAGGTGAGGCGTATTGCGGGGATCGGCCGTTTGGCTGGGAAGGTCATGGATCGGGGTTGGACGGTCGATGGCATGACTGGCATGGTAAGGCAGTTTCCTCGTCGATATCAGGTGTCGTTTACAGGGAAAAGTCCCCATTTTATCGTCCCTGAGACCGGATGGCGCTGCTGACCAGGGCCCTGCCGGTAACTGCTGGTTAATCCGGAAGCGTTTTTAAATCATCTCATCGATGGGAGAGGCTTCCGAATGCATAGTGCCCACGGACCCGATCGAGGTAAAGGCGTCGATGGCCCGCTGACCCTGACGGGAGATGCCGGGATTCGCTCTGTCCTCTGATTCTTCGTCCCCGCTTCCCCGGGCCGCCTGGCTCTGTTCCTCACGCCGCAAGGCATGCAGTTCACTGCGGGCCTGCGCGGCAATCGCGGCGGCCTGGGCCGCGACACGCCGGTCCTGGGGTGAGGGGTCGGCCGGTGCCAGCGCGGCACGTTGAATGGTTTCCGCCTGGCGGATGATCTCTTCCGGGCTTCCGGAGTAGGATCCGCTGATGGAGACCTCGCCGCCGACCGCGTAACTGCGTCCGTCCGGTCCGGTCTGGTAGGTGTAACTGCCGCCACTGGCCATGCCCCCGGAGGCGGCCCGATGGGCGGCCTCATGGGCCTTGACCTCCCGGTCCCGGGCCTGCAGTTTGCGGACTTGGGCCTGCTCCTCCCGGGTCAGCCGCTGGGCCTGACCGCTCTCGTTGACCGGTCGCTCGGTGGTGGTTTCCCGGGTGGTGTCCGACTCTGCGCGGTTGGCAACACTGCCGGATTCCGGGCCAAAGGTTCGCCTGGCGGTTCCGGAGGTCGCCTGTTGATAGTCTGACAATGCACCCAACGACAGGTCCATAGGGAATACCGATAGTTTGCCTGAGAACAATTATACCCGAGATTTCAAGCCCGAAACCGGGTAAAAACCGCGAAATGGCGCTCCAGAGAACGCCGTTCCTGTCAGAACCAGCTTTCGATGAGCTTGCGGTCCGGAATCCCGCCGCTGTGCACCACCTGCTCGTCGATCACCACCCCAGGGGTGGACATCACTCCGTAGCCCATGATCTGTCCCATGTCCTCGACCTTGCTCAAGTCGGCCTCCACGCCCTTGTCGCGGATTACCGCGGCGATCAGATCGTAGGTGGCGACACAACTGCGGCAGCCGCTGCCGAGTACTTTGATTGATTTCATGATGGGCTCCTGATTTTTACTTTGATGATCGGAATCACCCTGCTAGAGGGCGATGGTTGATGTTTCATGAGTTCACTACGTTCGCTGCCAGCCAGGGAAAGCGAAGCGAAGGCTGGTAGTCCCCGGTAGTCGCGAGGCGATACTGGAAACCCGACGAGCCGTAGGCGCC
>JBEVVH010000223.1:0-5258 GCA_040507245.1 Candidatus Thiodiazotropha sp. | reverse complement strand
GCGCCTACGGCTCGTCGGGTTTCCAGTATCGCCTCGCGACTACCGGGGACTACCAGCCTTCGCTTCGCTTTCCCTGGCTGGCAGCGGAAGTCGCCCCGGTAACAGGCCCGTAATCGGGATAATTTCAAGCGCCGGTATTCAAACTCTGCCTGGGGCAAACCCCAGGTGTTGTTGTTCTCATCATCACGGGCCAGCGCACTGGTCGGAAACCCATAGGCCGCAGTAGTAACGCCCAGCATCCAGAAGCGGCCCAGATGCGCCCCGACAAAAATCATCGGGCGGTTTTCACGCCGTGCAGCAAGCACCGGTTCGAAATTTTCCACCTCGATAAACTTCCCAACCTGCTCCGCCGTTTGCAGGCCGGGGTAGTACCAGGTATCGAGCATTTCGCGCTGCTGAAGTGCGTAAAAGTACGCTGTCCAGGAGCGATAGACATCTGCGTCATAGCCAGGCAATGCCCGTTGCATCTGATGCGCGATCTGTGCCGCCAGTTCACTGTCACGACGCATCTCGACACGCCCCCAAAGACTCGCAAGGCGATAGGAGGTATAACGTGGAAGTTTCGCTATAGCCGGAAACATAACGCTGTACTTGAAGCGCAGATCCCAACGTCTTTTCTGTTGATTCATTTTATCTGCAACTCAAACGAAACGTGCACGGCAACCTGGCATCCACTCAGTCGACCGGCTCCCAGTCATGGCTCAATTTGACCAATCCGACTTCACTGGAGTCCAGACGCACACGGAATTGGCAACAGAAGGGGCGGGAATCGTAAACATGCAGACCACTGCCATCAATCAGCCATGCCTCGAGTGCATAGTCTCCCGACATCAACATCAACGGGTCGAACATCAAACGAATGCCTACATGCTGTTGATCGATGGAAAACATCTTGACCTCATCGATCAGGGTAGAGACTCCATACACCTGGAGACCATCATTTCTGATCAACACAAGGCCGATGTGCACATCCTCTACGGATCTTGAACCCTTGCAGGCGCGCACCCTGATGCCGAGTTTGTCGCCATGCCGAAACACAGGGATCTTTTCCGGTGTATCAACACCGCCTTCCAACTCGACCTCTTCAATATAAACATCGCTCACCGCATCCATTTCGGAGGTTGATCTTATGTTTTCTTTATGTTTGCTTTGTCTGTGCCGTACAGAATCCTGATAATCATCGACGATGCTGGCCGAATCCCCCATACCCCTCACGACTCCGTTCTCCAGCCAGACCGCCTGATCGCAAAGCTCTTTGACCTGGTAGAGATTGTGCGAACAGAACACCAGGGTTTTGTTTTCCTCGCGAAACCGCATCATGCGATCCATGCTCTTTTTCTGAAACAGGGCATCGCCGACAGAGAGCGCCTCATCGACGATCAGCACTTCGGGATCGATCGATGTAATGACCGAGAACGCCAGGCGCACGAACATCCCTGATGAGTATGACTTGACCGGCCTCTGGATGGCATTACCCAGCTCGGAGAACTCGATGATTTCCGGTATTCGCTCGCGGATCTCAGCGGCTGAAAGCCCCAGCATCGAACACGCAAGGTTGATGTTTTCGAGACCGGAAAATTCCGGATGAAAACCGGATCCCAGTTCAAGGATTGCCGATTTACGGCCTTCGATCTGCAAACTTCCGGTGGAAGGCGCAAGTGTACCCGCCAGCAGTTTCAACAGCGTCGACTTACCCGCACCATTGTCACCGACCACGCCGAAGGTCGTGCCTTTCTCAATCGTCAGGTCCAATGGCGCCAGGGCGTTGACCTCGGTGTGAAACGGCCGCTTGAGAAGCCATTCCTTGAACAGATCCAGAGGTTTCGCATATTGCCGGTAGTGTTTCGACAGTTGCCGAGCCTGAATCGCGATCACAGGAAATCCTTGGCCCGATGCTGCAAGCGCGCAAACAGGGCTCCGGTCAGGGTCAGCAACAGCAGGCTCGCAACCGCCACGATCACCAGGTGATCCACCGGCCATTGGTGTTCGAGTATCACGGATCGATACGCCTGCACCAGCCAGGTAAGGGGGTTGCTTTCGATAATCGGCCGATAGGTTTCAGGAATCATCTCCAGGGGATAGATGATCGGAGTGGTGAAAAACAGGGCCATCATGAGCATGGGGATCAGTTGTCCGACATCCTTGATGAATACCGAGAGAATGGCCACCAGGGGCGCCAGGGAGAAGGTCATGAGCAAGCGCAGAACCACCAGCAGGGGCAACAGCAGCAAGGTGGCGCCCGGAGGATAGCCCATGATCCATGCCGCCAGTATCAACACCAGCAGCCCGATCACTTCCTGCACCAGGGTTCCGAGTGTCGCCACGGCGGGAAACACGATCCCCGGCATCTGGGTCTTCAACAACAGATCACGATTTTCCGCGAGGCTGCCGCTGGCCCGTTGCAGGGCATCCTGCATGGCACTGAAGGGCATCAACGCGGCGAACAGGTAGAGGGCGAAATCTCCGCTTCCCCCATCCGGGCGAAAACTGATTTTCAGGATGCCTGAAAACACAAAACTGTAGACGAGCAGCAGGAACAGCGGTTGTGCCAACAACCACAGGGGTCCCAGCAGAGTGCCTTTGATTCTGAGCAGGGTGTCGCGCCGCACCATCAGGAGAATGCTTTGGCGCTGTTGGTAGAGATCGCGGTAGAGCCTGAACAAGGGGCGGTCAAATTCCCAAGAGTAATGCAAGGCCGGTATGATAACCCAGATGCATGCCCTTGCCGATAGCTGGGCCGCGAATTGCCCGTCCCAAGGCCACGTGTGATGATAGGGTCTCTGCAACCCCTCCGTAATCCCAGGGCCGACATGCTGAAGCCAGATTCCAAAATCACCACCCTGCTCTATCTGGCGGGCATCCTGGCGCTGACCGTCCTGCTCAATATCAGCGCCTTGGGAGGATACTGGCGATTCGATGACGGTTATCTGCTGGATTATGCCAGCCGATTCTCACCCTGGGACTATTTCTTCGACCCGGCGATCACCCGAGGTTACTCCCTGAACAACCTGACGCCGTTCAACCCCCTGATCTTCGACCTCAATCTGAGCCTGTTCGGCTTCCAACCCCTGGGATTCTATGCGCAACACCTCATGACACTGGCAGCCTGCGGCATGGCCAGTTTCTTCCTCCTGAGACTCTGGATACCGGGGTCATTGGCGTTTTTTGGATCAGCTTGCTTTCTCGCAGGTGCCCCGACCCTATTCGTCGCACAACAATTGATGGTGGGACACTATATCGCAGGTCTGATGTTTGCGATTATCGCTACCTATTTCTACGCGCGGAGCCTGTTACACCAGAACTGGCGACCGGCCCTGCTGAGTGCACTGTTCTATATCCTGGCCAGCAGCTGCAAAGAGATCTACTTTCCACTGCCTTTCGTAGTCGTGTTTTTCAACATGGGAGGCTGGCGTCGCAGGTTTCTGCACGCCCTGCCCATGTTTCTCTGGTCATTCGCCTATCTGGCTTGGCGCACCCATACCCTGGGCTCCCTGGTCGGAGGTTATGACAGTGGCCCGCGAGAATTTTCCATCCTCAAGGTGCTTTCAGCCTACCTTGGGATACCGCAACTGCTGCTGGGAGGACCAGTGACGGGCATCGGCATGATGCTCGTACTGCTGGTGATGACGACGTATCTCGGCGTACTGCGCCGCCTGAATCCGCTTTTGCTCATCGTCGCAGTGCTGGCGGTGCTGCTGCCTCTGGCACCGCTCACCCATTTCCCCGGTCTGAGCCAACCCAACCGATACCTGCTGCTGCCCTGGTGGTTGATCAGCATCTTCCTGAGTTTCGCGATCGGCCAACTGCCTCGACCGGGCACAGCCTTGAAATCCCTGATGCTCAGCGGCGTCATCGCATTGGCCCTGTCCCAGGCCTGGCATATCCAGAGCCAGCAACAGCCCAAGCTGGAGCGGTTCGATACGGTCTATCGATTCTTTCTCAATGCCCCCCCTCGATCAGCTCTATTATTCCCGTGACATCAAGGACGCCTACTACCTTGACACGGTGCTCAATGGCGCTCGCTACGCAGAGGCGCGCGTGAGCGGAGACGAACCTCAACGACGCGGTCTGCTGGTCAAGGAGGGAAGCCTCGGACGCATCGACCAATCCCGCTACACCATCATGTCCTATGACGAGACGTGTGCATGCATCACCCCGGTCAAAACCCGTAATGCTCAACACAAGCCTACACAGCGAGACGAAACCCCACAGTTGTTGACCCTCGCCCTGTCGCCCCCATACCCCCCGTTGTTTTCCCCTCTGGATGGCACATTGCGAGTCACGACACCCCAGGACACCTCGGTGTCCATCCAGGCGGATTGGACCGGCCCTGCCCATGATGCTGAATATGAAGCCGTCCTCATCGCACCTGGCAAGCCACAACGTCATAAGGTGCATCTCGTCACAGACCCCAATCAAACTCACGCCACGGTGACTGGCAGGTTAACCCTCAACCTGTATTATGAGGATTCAACCCGGGCCCAACAGGCTGCAACACAATCCTGTCTGCTGATTCGCTCTGCATTGACACCCTTGAGGTTGCTGCGCCACGGCGCCCCCGCTCAATGCCAAGGATTGCTCTCCGAGACCCCATGAATCAGCGCTTTAAAGACAGCTTTTCCTCACAAGCCGTCAGCCATCAACTGATGCGCTATCTGATGGTCGGGGGGGGCGCCTGGCTGGTCGACTTCACGCTGTTCACCCTGACCTACTCGGCACTCGGTATTTTTCTCGCCCAGACCCTGGCCCGTATGAGTGGTGCTGTGGTGGGATTCGCCGGACACAAATGGGTGGTGTTCCGTAATCGTTCCACCCAAGCCGGCAGTATCCGCAATCAGGCATTGCAATATGGCCTGCTGTGGCTGATCTCCTACATCGCCAGCCTGGCGCTTCTATACCTGCTGGTACACCCAGTCGGCCTGCATCCGGTGGTCGCCAAGCTGATTACCGAAACTGTCATTCTTGGCTTCAACTTTGCTACGATGAGGCGCTACATTTTTGCCGGCTGATAGGGAGCACGTGATACTGATCTCTGTGGTTGTTCCAATCCATAATGAACAATCCGGTCTTCAACGATTCTGGGAATCATTGTGCGATACCTTGCATCAATGCGGGGAAAGCTTCGAAATCATCCTGGTCGATGACGGTTCCACGGATCAGACCTGGCAGATCATCACCGGATTGCTGGAGGCGGACCATGACATGCCCCTCAAAGGCAGTCGACTGAGCCGCACCTTCGGCGAGGAGGCGGCCATACT
>JBEVVH010000222.1:0-5342 GCA_040507245.1 Candidatus Thiodiazotropha sp. | reverse complement strand
AACCATTACCAATAATCATGAAAGAACCGAGTCGAAGATTGATAGCCAAGATACCCGTTAGTTCTAAACGGGTTTTTCTACAGGCTCGTTGCGTTTAACGCTCTTGGCGATCTTCGGCAGCGCGCGAATCGCTTTAGGACCTTGTTTGTGGACCAGCGTCTTGGCGGCACCTTTCATCTGCTTGACGACCCGTTTACGGGCTGCCGGAGAGAGTCTCGCACTCTTCGATTTGAGAATCGTCTTGGCAGTCAAACCCGCAACCATGGGAATGGCACGGGGATCTTCAGCCGCCAGCTCTGCAAAAGCCTCGAGAGCCTCCTCTTCACTTGCCCCCTCCATGCGCAAACGCTGCGCCAGCCGGGCTCCCTTGCTGACCACACCCGCCACACGGCCAATCGCCTGAGCAGCCGGGTGAGGAATCAGACTGGCCACCCGGGAAATGCCTCCCGCGATCTTGCCGACCACCGGCGCTGCCTTCTTGATTCCGCTTACGACTTTCTTGCCGAAAGACTTGAGCTTTTTAAACAGACGTCCAAAAAACTCATCCGCATCTTCAGCGCCCAAGGCATAGGCCATGATATCGTCCATCGCCTCATCGGCATCTTCGAATGCGAACTCGTCGTAAGCCTCGTACTCATCGAACTCATCATAGAAATCATCCACCTCGTCGAACTCATCGTCGAATTCATCGAAGGCGTAGACCCCTTCGTCCATTCCCTCGTCGAAATCGACTTCGTCATCAAACTCATCATCGAAGTCATCCATTTCCAGATCATCGAATGCATACGCTTCATCCATCGCGGCCATTCCTTCCGCCTCTTCGTAAGCCAGGTCTTCAAAGAGGTCATCTTCGAGTGCAGACATTGCTATTTCTCCTCTGAATGTGAACCCCGGGGATGTTCAGCAGGTGGCGCGAATCCCTCTCCGTCGGGGGTGGTCTCGACTTGACGCCTTTCGCTTTCACGAGTGAATTAAATTCTTGGAGATAACCCTGTAAGCCTCAAGACACACATTCCGGGACCCGTTATCTGGGTAGCATGGATGTGTCACAAACCTGAACTTGACACGCTCACTGGCACTTTTTCAGCCGAGTGTCATACTATGGTCACATGGGGACGTAGCTCAGCTGGGAGAGCGTCGCGTTCGCAATGCGAAGGTCGGGAGTTCGATCCTCCTCGTCTCCACCAAACAATGCTCTAAGTGTCCTTTCCGCTGCGGACCACGCACGGTCGCCATGCATCACTCGCCCACCCTGTTCAACGTCTATATCGGCATCGATTATTCCGGTGCAAAAACACCCGACGACGGCCTGCCGGGTCTGTGGGTCTATCGCGCCGGTCTTGAGCACTCTCCCCGGGAGGTCCTACCACCCGCCGGGCGGAGCAGGTACTGGACCCGGCGGGGTCTCGCCCAGTGGCTGGAACTACAGCTGAATGAAACCCTGCCAACATTGGTCGGTATCGATCACAGCTTCTCCTTTCCTGGCTGCTATTTCGAACGCTATGACATCAAGAACTGGCCCGATTTCCTGGAAGATTTTCACGATCACTGGCCAACCGATGAGGAGGGTGTGAGCGTGGAACGGGTAAGGCAGGGACAGCACGGGATGGGGAACGTGCGTTCAGGCAATGCCCGATGGCGCCGCATCGCCGAGCAGCGCGCAGGCGCCAAGTCGGTGTTTCACTTCGATGTGCCCGGTTCGGTGGCCAAATCCACCCACGCCGGCCTGCCCTGGCTGCGCCATCTGCGTCTTCGATTGGGGAATCAGGTTCATTTCTGGCCTTACGATGGCTGGTTGGCCCCTGCCGGATGTTCACTGATCGCCGAAGCTTACCCCGCGCTCTACAGTCATGATGTTCCCCGAGATGGCCGGACCCAGGATCAACAGGATGCCTATGCCATCGCCGCATGGTTGAGACAGACGGACCGGGTCGGCAGCCTGCGCGACTACCTGGCGCCCACACTTACCAGACACGAACGCACTGTTGCCGTCACCGAGGGCTGGATACTGGGTGTCAGATAATCAACTTGGGAAAACAGGTGTGATGCATCCCGCCTGGGGTTAGAATCCCCCTATTCTGAAGACGATTCGTGCCGATTGCTGAAGCTGATGCGTGATCCCATTACCATTCCCCTGTCTGAAATCGAGATCACCGCGATTCGCGCTTCCGGTCCAGGGGGACAGAATGTCAACAAGGTCTCCTCGGCGATCCAACTCCGATTCGACATCGCCGCCTCCTCCCTGCCAGAGGTCTACAAGCAACGGCTCCTCAAGCTCAGAGATCGACGCATCACCACGGACGGCATCGTTGTGATCAAGGCACAACGCTACCGGGAACAGGAGAAGAACCGGCAGGAAGCAATACAGCGACTGCATCAGATGGTTAACCGCATAACAATCGGGCGTAAACCACGCATCGCCACCAAACCGACCCGCGCATCGAAAGAGCGTCGCCTGGACAGCAAAAAACGGCTCGGCCAGCAAAAAGCACTCAGGCGCAAACCCTTAGAATAGGCATATAACATTGGCACTCAAGGCTACGATTTTCAAAGCTGAACTGCAGCTCTCCGACATGGATCGTCATCATTATGATCACTATGCCCTGACACTCGCGCGCCATCCCTCGGAGACCGATGAGCGCATGCTGCTGCGCCTGGCTGCATTTGCCTATCACGCCGATCCCAGACTCGAGTTCACCCGCGGCATCAGTACAGAGGATGAACCCGATTTGTGGCAGAAGTCCTTATCGGACGAGATCGAAGTCTGGATCGAACTGGGACAACCGGATGAGAAACGTATCAGACGTGCCTGCGGACGAGCCCGCAAAGTGATCGTCTATCCTTATGCGGAACGCAGTGCCCTGCCCTGGTGGCAGCAGAACAAGGACGCCTTTGCGCGCTTCAAACACCTCGAAGTCCGATTTTTTTCCCAATATGACACGACCGCCCTGCCCTCACTGGTGCAAAGAAACATAACCTTGACCGCAACAATCCAGGAAGGCCAGCTCTGGTTGAGCGACGGCCAGCATGACCTGACCATCCAGACCGAACTCTGGCAACACCCACAATACTGAGCCCAGGCTGGCAACACTCATAGGCCTTGTCCTGGAGACTAGGGATATCTCGTATATCCCTAGGTCGCATCCGCACCTATGATCACGCGAACACAGTGGCTTTGTACAAGGGGATCATGCCATGTCCGCTTCAATGGCCGAATTGAGTGCTGGAAACCGCCAATCTGCGCCGGCTCCTCTATCCCCAGCGGATAGCTTCGACCGACCACGCAGTCTGGCCGTCACTGCGGAGAACTCTAAATACACTGCCGATTCACCGCCATCTGAGGCCAGCGCCACTCAGCGTGAGCGCCTGCAAGGTGCTCCCACCACGGGGGAATCCCTCGCCGCCTTGCCAACCACCGCGGAGAGTCTGGCCCAGACCCCCTCCACGCTTGATAACATACTGGAATTCAACCACGAGACCATTCCCAACGGATTGGCCGGCAGCGCACAGGGTGTATATGACGCCGGGCGAAACACAACCATCGGAAACCCCCAACTGACCATCCGCTACGAGTCCACGCAAAGCGCCTGGAACGGCAAGGGCGGTTTCCACCCCGAAGCTCGCTCTTACCTTGATTCCAAGGGATTCATCGTTCAAAGCGGTGTGAACCCAACCCCGCCAGGATCCGTTGCCAAAGCACCCGGACGGATATCACAGCAGTACACAACCCTCAACGGCGATCTGGCCCGGGATGCGATTGCGGATCGATACCGGAATCTTCCGAATTCCCGGGTACGCACCGAAGTCCGCTTTGATGCAAATCTCAGGGAAGTACCTGAAACAGCCACGGCCCGCCCCGATTTGCCGGGAGATCGCAAAGTTGATGTCAAGGTCGACATCGACAATCCCGCCGACCCACGTTTCAAGCAAACCCTCGAAATTGAATCAAAGGCAACCCGCGTTGTTCCCAGCAATCTCAATCATGCACAAATCGATCACAATGCGGCGCGTCTGACACGCAACAGGGCGCTTCGAAGCGCTGGCTTCGCCCTCGAAGGCGTGGGAAAAACAGCACGGCCGGTAGGCATCGTGCTCGACGCCGTGGATGTGGTCAGTGCCTATCGTGCCGATGGCAACGCCATTGGCAGGAATACCGGTGAATCCCTGAGCGGTCTGGCTGGTGGTGCTGCCGGGGGTTGGGGTGGAGCGATGGCAGGTGCGGCCATCGGCACCGCAATACTACCCGGAGTGGGAACCCTGGTGGGTGGTCTGATCGGTGCTGCGGCGGGCGCCTGGGGTGGTGACAACCTGGGCAGAGGTGCATTTGCTACAATCAGCGGATGGTTCGGTGGTTGAGCAGTAACATGAGATTGAAATTGAAGCGATGGCTGGAACTTGCCAGGGATCCTGTTTCAGATCCTGCTATTTCCCGTTATCTGCGAGACTATCCCGCACTGAGTCTGCCCCACCCCGGACCGGCCCGGCCCGGCCCGGCCCGGCCCGGCCCGGAATCTAAGCGCGGAGCAGGCTGACGAGAATTTTCATTATCTCCTCGATGTCCGCTTCGAACGGCTCGACCTGCTGCGTGGCCTACTGCGCCAAACCGACGCATCGGTGATTTGGCCGGACCGTTTTTCCCTGGACAATATCGACCCGTTCATCATCTCACTGCACCACTGGGTCGGCAAACAATGGCCCACATTGAAGGCACGTATCAAAGGGGACGTCCTGTCCCGTTGGCGGGCCGGGGAGCGCAGCGGTGAATGTATTGGTTTGTCAATGGTTGCGGATGTGGGCCTTGTGCTCGGTGAGATGATCCTGACACTGAGGCCTTCGCTGAGATGGGGTATCGATCGGGATGCCATTAACATTCGTGATGGCATGGACACGATCAATCGCATGGTGTTGTTGGGAACCTGGCGAAGTGATCCGGAAAAACAGATCGAAATCGATATTGAAGCGATTGTATTGGATCGTTTCTTACATCCCGATGATGTCAATGAGCGTCTGGAGAACTCCTGGCTGAGACTTATCCATGCCGCCATTGAAGGACGTCATGAGGGTGTGGGCATCATTGATGACCTAGTATAGTGTCTCATATGGACTCCTGATACTTGATCTGAAATCAGCCCATGGTCGGTGTATTGGCCGTTACCAGTCACTCCATACGCTGAATCATCCGCGTTTACCGATGAGTTCTATGGGGTAACCATCCGGATCCTCAATAAAGGCAATGATTGTCGTGCCGGCATTCACAAGCGAGTCTTCGATCTCATGAAAGATTTTGGGACATCCAAGTCCACCAAAATCGATTCGATCTTTGACAGCCTATTAGTGCCCCG
>JBEVVH010000221.1:0-5343 GCA_040507245.1 Candidatus Thiodiazotropha sp. | reverse complement strand
ACGCTTGGGAGTTACTGTGAGATTCCCGTATCTGTCAAACTGTGAATGCCTCCCCAGCAGAGCTGGGGGGTCTCCTATTTGTGTCTAGGGACGGCCGCGATTCGTTCCAACCTGCCCAGGATACCTCAAATCCACACAGTAAATCCCTGCCCGGGTTAATGACAACGGGTATCTGGCCGCATTTTCCCGGGGACAGGGCATTGCCGCCGAAATCCTGCTCAGAACGGCATACTTGCACCTATTTAGGCATTCCCGGACGGGATTGGCAAGACGGGTTGTCGCCCGACTGGCGGCGTTTATCAGACATCGGAGGGGGAAAACGAGATACCAGGGGAGTGGAGCGGGTGATGGGAATCGAACCCACGTTAGTAGCTTGGGAAGCTACAGTTCTACCATTGAACTACACCCGCGTGCGCGCAACACTACACCAGCCCCATGTTGAGGCGCAAGCCTCTCGCGAGCTGTTCACACCAGACCATCGTCGTACAGAGCATCGATCGCGTTCTGGTACCGCTCGATCACCTTCTGTCTTTTCACCTTCATGGTGGGTGTCAGCAGACCGTTCTCGATGCTCCAGGGCTCCAGCAGCAGCGCCACCCGGCGGATCTTGGCATATCCGGGAAAGTCCCGCAGTACGACCCGGATGCGCTTTAACACCATGTTGAGCACCTGTTCGTTATGCAGGCTCGACTCAATCGAGGGATCCAGGTCGTACTCCTCGGCCACACCGCCCCACAGGTCCGGGTTAAGCACCACCAGCGCCCCCAGGTAGGGCTTACCCTCCCCCACCACCATCACCTGTTCCACCAGGGGATCCAGAGCGATCGCCATTTCCATGTCCGACGGGGGAATCTTCTCCCCGTTGGAGAGCACCAGGATATCCTTGATCCGCCCCGTGATGTGGATATGCCCATCCTCGTCGATGCGCGCCTGATCCCCGGTATGCAGCCAGCCCTGGGGATCGATCATCTCTGCGGTGGCGGCGTGATTGTTCCAGTAGCCGAGCATCATTCCTGGCGTTTTGACCAGCAGTTCATCGTCTTCACCCACCTTGACGGAAATACCACGCAGGGGCACCCCGACACTCTCCGGCTTGATGTTATGCATGGGATTGACACTGATCACCGGACTGGTTTCGGTCAAACCATAGCCCTGCAGCATGGGCAGGCCCAGGCCGAGGAACACCTGGGCGATCTCCGGGGAGATGGCCGCGCCGCCGCTTACCGCAACCCTCAGCCGCCCCCCCAGTTTGTCGAGGATCTTGCCCGATACCAACTTGCGCAGCAGGGGATGCAGGAGCAGCCCGGGAGACCAGCCACGCTGCCCCATGCGATGTTCAAACTCCTGGAAACCGATCTTCAGGGCCATCTGAAACAACAAACGCGCAATCCGGGGTTTGCTCTTCAACTGGTCCTGGACCCGGGCATAGACCCGTTCGAAGATGCGCGGCACCGCGATGATCGCGGTGGGACGGATGTTTTGCAGATCCTCCGCCAACTGGGGGATCGAACGGGCATAGCTCACGGAGGCCCCGGCCATCATCGGGAGATAGTAACCTCCGGTGCGTTCCAGGGTGTGAGAGAGAGGCAGAAAGGAGAGAAAACTGTCCTGCTGGTAGCAGTCCACCACGGTCAGGGAGGCATGAGCGATGGAGAGCATATTGTAGTGAGACAACATCACCCCTTTCGGCCGGCCGGTGGTACCCGAGGTGTAGACAATCGAAGCCAGGCTTTTGGGATCGGCCTTGCGTCTAACAAGAGCATCCCCCCGAGAGGGCAGCCAGGCGTGCGCATCGGAGACCATCTCCCGGGGGCCGGCCAGCTGGGTCTGTTTGTGGTTTTCCAACACCACTACCCGTGACAGTTGGGGCAGATCCTCGACCAGTTCCGCAAGGCGGTTCCAGCGTCCCGCGTCCTGGATCAGCAGCAGCTTCACTGCGGCGTCCTTGAGGATGTAGGCGGCCGCGTCGACACGGTCGTCCGTGTACAAGGGCACCACCACCAGGCCCAGGGACAGGGCGGCCTGATCGAACATCACCCATTCCGGACAGTTGCGCAGCAGCACCGCCACCCGGTCGCCGGGTTCCAGATCCTCCCCTGACAGGGCATGGCGCCAGCAAGCCACCTGGCGGGCCATGTCCGCCCAACTCAGTTCACACCACTGTTTGTTGTTGCGATCGTGATAGCGATAGGCCAGATTATCGGGGGTGCGCTGAGCCCTCTGATAAAACAATCCATCCAGGGTCCCGGCCTGTTCCACCGATATGAGGTCTTCACTCCAATCCACTCGCTCCTCCGCTGCCTCATGGTTTTTGTTTGTATGAGTTAAGGTAGAATCCCTTCAGACCCGTAATCCAAACTGAGCCATCAACCTGTCCGGCTGGCCACCAAAGCCGGATAGGCCCATAGCTCCAAACGACCTGGCCGGCTGGGTTTCCGTGCCCGGTGTGGTGTTCTAACAGAGATCAATTCAGTGATGCAGATTTACTTAAACGGCGAGAAAAAGCAAATCCCGGAAAACCTCGACATGACAGGCCTGATCGAGCTGCTCGAGCTGCAGGGCCAGCGCATTGCCGTGGAGGTCAACGAGGAATTGGTGCCCCGCAGCACTTTTCCAGGTCACCGGTTGCAAGAGCAGGACCGGGTTGAGATCATTCACGCGGTCGGCGGCGGTTGATCACCCCGCTTAGCAGGCTGTTGAAATTCGTTCAGCCGCGTACGAGACAAGACGAAATTCGATCATCGAGCGCAGTTTACCGGGGTAAATGAGCTTTTGAGCCGAATTTCGGCGAAGGATCGTAGCGTCTGAGCAGAATTTCAACAGCCTGTTATCTCCATCCTGCAACCCTGATCAGGCCAAACCCCAAAGATACTATCCGATGTCAAACGAAAAGCAGTCAGACCGTTTCAGCGTCGCCGGACGCGAATTCACCTCCCGACTTCTGGTCGGAACCGGAAAATACCGCGACATGGAGCAGACCCGCGAAGCCATCCTGGCCAGCGGCGCTGAAATCGTCACCATCGCGGTACGCCGTACCAACATGGGACAGAACCAGGATGAGCCAAACATCCTCGACGTACTGCCCACCAGCGAGTTCACCTACCTGCCGAACACCGCCGGCTGCTACGACGCCCAGACGGCGATCCGCGCCTGCCGCCTGGCCCGGGAACTGCTCGACGGCCACAACCTGGTCAAACTGGAGGTGCTGGGTGATGAGAAGACCCTGTTTCCGGACGTAATCCAGACCCTGGAAGCCGCCGAAGTGCTGATCAAGGATGGCTTTGATGTAATGGTCTACACCAACGACGATCCGATCGTCGCCAAGCGGCTCGAGGAGATGGGCTGTGTCGCGGTGATGCCCCTCGCCGCCCCCATCGGCTCGGGACTGGGTATCCGCAACCGCCTCAACATCCGAACCATCGTTGAAAACGCCCAGGTGCCGGTGTTGGTGGATGCGGGCGTGGGTACCGCCTCGGATGCTGCAGTGGCTATGGAACTGGGCTGCGACGGGGTACTCATGAACACCGCCATCGCAGCCGCGCAGAACCCGGTGCTGATGGCCTCGGCTATGAAAAAGGCCATCCAGGCCGGCCGCGAAGCCTACCTGGCCGGGCGCATGCCGGCAAAACGCTTCGCCTCCGCCTCTTCGCCGTTGGACGGCTTGTTCTTTTGACAAACAGTTGAAATCCGTCCGGCCAGAAGGGTCGGCACAGCAATGTTTCGCTCAAGCCACCCTGTTTACTGCCGATAGCCCTGAGAACGCGCGCTGCCTGCGAGTCCGGGCTATCGGCAGACGCCATACAGCAGATCGGCTGACCTGCCATCTCCAGAAACCCGCACAGTCTTCGTGAACTGACGGGCGATTCGGCAGCGAATGCGCTACTTATGGAATACGGAACTGAAGAGTCACCAGGATGATCGACCTGCTATTGATGGCATCCACCATTGCACTGCTGATCCTTGCCCAGCTGCTTCGCATAATTCTGGCCTTACGCCTGCCCGAAAGCGTGCATTTCAAACCCATTACCCTGGATCAGCCTCCCGATGTCATGCAGGACCTGTTAGATCAGGCCGACCAGGCACTGACCGGCCTGGGGTTCACCACCAGATACTGGGCAACTGTCCATAGCAAACCGGCACTGCCCGGTATGATTCCCCCTCTGGCGCGTCTGTATCATCACCCCGAACGGGCGGTGATTGCCCGGGTCACTCCACCGTACAGTGTGTTTTCAACCGACCGCTGCCAGATTGTCTTTCTCTCAATCAGTCAGGACAAACGGTTACTCGCCACAGCCAATCGCGCGATCGAACTCTTCCCCCGCCCCCCCGAAACCCAGGTGATCATGCTAAACACCCAGGTCGAGGATCCGGCGAAACAGTTTCAGGCTCACTGTGAGGCAATGCAGCACCACGCAGTTGCCTGGCGAGACGAGGCCTCCAGTCAGGGTGATAAGCACTGGACTTTCAAAGTCGCCAATTACTACGAAAAGAAGAGCATCCAGTGGTACCTGAATAACCACCTGATCAAACAGCAGGAAGACGGCAGCGCAACACCCACCCTATGGGTTGCTCTACGCTTTCTTGGACGTTTCTTCACAGGTCGGGAGCGGAACCCGCCCCGTGAAACCTCACCCATCCCCATAGAGCGGGCGGCTTACCTGTTTCAAAACTGGCAGTTGGGTCAATCACTACCACTCCCAGTGGCCACTCAACTGGGAATATTCGTACTCTCATCAATCGCCTTTATCGTGCTGGCCGGAATCTTCTGGGACTGGCAGATCGGGCTGCTGCTCCTGGGGGTTATTCTGTTCCATGAATTCGGTCACTGGCTGGCCATGCGCCTGCTTGGTTACCGCAACCTGCAGATTCTGATGCTACCCCTGGTCGGCGGGGTCACCCTCGGACAGGAAACCTCACACAAGGTGTCTCATCGGGCGATCGTGAGTCTGATGGGTCCTCTTCCCGGGATCATCGCGGGCACCATGCTTCTGGCATTGAACGGCATGCGGGGAGAGATTCTGCCATTGCTGGGTATACTCCTGCTCGTGGTCAACTACCTCAATCTGCTACCGTTCATGCCCCTGGACGGGGGACAACTACTCAGGACCCTGATCCCCTATGAACGACTGGGTTTGATGGTAGCACTCGACTGGCTGGGTGTGGCCGGTTTGATTCTGTTGGGCTGGCTGATCGACTCCCTGTTCATCTCGATCCTGGCGCTGATTCCCCTGTTCAGCAGCCTCTCGCTGATGAAAACAAGCGAGTCTTCGATCTCATGAAAGATTTTGGGACATCCAAGTCCACCAAAATCGATTCGATCTTTGACAGCCTATTAGTGCCCCG
>JBEVVH010000220.1:0-5344 GCA_040507245.1 Candidatus Thiodiazotropha sp. | reverse complement strand
GGGGCACTAATAGGCTGTCAAAGATCGAATCGATTTTGGTGGACTTGGATGTCCCAAAATCTTTCATGAGATCGAAGACTCGCTTGTCGCCGCAGGGATTCTGTCCGCTGCCAGCAGCGCATCCGCGATCGAACTCAAGGCATCCCATCAATGGCCGGGTGGCAAAGGGGACATCCGTGACGAGATGGTGCAGATGATCGCCCGTCACATGGAAGCCAACAACACCGGCGTGGAGATTAAGGTATATCCGGGCAAGAGCCTGTTCAAGCCGAAAGAGCAGTGGGCTGCGATGACCAAGGGCAAACTCGACATCACCGCGTTTCCCCTGTCCTATGCGGGTGGCCGCCATCCGGAATTTAACCTGACTCTGATGCCGGGTCTGGTGAAGAACCATGATCACGCGATGCGGCTCAACAGCTCACCCTACATGCGCAAGATCAAGCAAGTGATGGACGAGGCGGGTGTCATGGTCCTGGCAGACACCTGGCTGGCGGGTGGTTTCGTCTCCAAGGGTGAGTGCGTGCTCGAGCCCAAGGATGTCAAGGGCATGAAGTTCCGTGCCGCGGGCAAGGCCTTCAACCAGATGCTGCAGGCCGCGGGCGCCACCATCACCTCCATGCCTTCATCGGAAATCTACTCGGGTCTGCAGACCGGGGTCCTCGATGGCGCCAACACCTCTTCCTCATCCCTGGTCTCTTACCGGATCTACGAGCAGGTCAAATGCCTGACCGCTCCCGGTGAGAATGCCTTGTGGTTCATGTACGAACCGATTCTGATGTCCAAGGAGAGCTTCAACAAGCTGACCTCCGCGCAACAGCTCGAGCTGATGAAAGCCGCGGGCAAGGCCGAACAGTATGCGTCCGATGCCGCTAAGGGTGCGGATCAACTGTTAGTCGACACCTTCGAGAAAGCCGGCGTGAAGGTGGTTGAGATGACTGCGGAACAAGCCGCCATGTGGCGCGAGATCGCCAATGGTTCCAGCTACAAGGATTTTGCGGAAAGTGTCCAGGGCGGACAGGAACTGCTCGATCAGGCACTGTCTGTGGAATAAGGCATGATCACATCCCATCCCCATTCAGGGGATGGGATGGAGGCATGAAGCTATCGTTTTCGAATCCATCGATCCGCCGTGCAGCGGGCCCTCGGGCCGGTGCCTGTGCGGCGTGAACGGTGCGACATTATCAGGGTGATAACCGCGATGAGGATGTTTCTCAAGATCGTCGAAGGGTTGTCCAGGCTGCTCGGATATATCTCCGCCATGCTGCTGGTGATCGCCGTCCTGGTGGTCTGTCACATGGTCTTCAACCGTTTCGTACTGAACCTCCCGACCTCCTGGCAGACGGAGTTCGTCACCTACGCCCTGCTGGCCTCGACCTTTCTCGGGGCGCCCTGGGTGTTGCTGACTCGGGGCCATGTCAACGTAGAGTTGATTCCCATGATGATGGGGCCGCGTGGCCGTTTCCTGCTGGCCCTGTTCGCCTATTCGGCTGTGTGTACTGCTGACCTGGTTCAGTTTCAAGTTCTGGCATGAAGCCTGGGAGTCCGGCTGGTCATCGGACAGCATCTGGGGACCCAAACTGTGGAAGGTCTATCTGCCGATGCCGATCGGTTTCCTGGCCGTCAGTCTGCAGTACCTGGCGGATCTCGTGTGTCTGCTCAACGGCCGCGATCACCCCTTCGGCATCGAACCTTCGACTCCACCCGAGGCGTCATAATGAATCCATTGTTACTCGGGGCCCTGGCCTCGCTGTGTCTGGTGCTGTTGCTGCTCAGCGGTATGCCGGTGGCGTTTGCCCTGGGGTTCACCGCAGTGCTGTTTCTGCTGATTCACGACGGTGCGGATGCCTTCGAGGTGGTGGCAGACACTCTGTTTGCCTCACTCGACGAATTCGCCCTGCTGTCGATTCCCATGTTCCTGCTGATGGGCGCCGCAATCGCTGCTTCGCGGGCCGGGTCAGACCTCTACGAGGCCCTCGACCGCTGGCTTTACAAGGTGCCTGGCGGGTTGCTGGTTTCCAACATCGGCGCCTGTGGCCTGTTCGCCGCGCTTACCGGTTCATCCCCGGCGACCTGCGCGGCAATCGGCAAGATGGGTATCCCGGAGATGCGCAAGCGGGGCTACCCGGCAAGCCTTGCCACCGGCGGTACCCTCGGTATTCTTATCCCGCCCTCGATTACCATGATCGTTTACGGAATATCAACCGAGACCTCGATCGGCCGGCTGTTCGCTGCCGGCCTGTTGCCCGGGTTGATGTTGATGGGGCTGTTTATCATCTGGTCCCTGATCTACACCCGCATCAAGGGTTATCGGTTCACCGAGGAGGACAAGCACTTCAGTCTGTGGGAAAAGGTCGTGATCCTGCCCAGGGTGCTGCCTTTCATGGCCATCATCGTGCTGGTGCTGTGGGCCCTGTATGGAGGCGTGGCCACACCCTCCGAGGCCTCGGGTGTGGGTGCCCTGGTGTGCATCGTGCTGGTGATGTTGATCTACCGGGTGTGGCGTCCGTCCAATCTGTGGGCGATGGTCAGTTCGGCCACCCGGGAATCGGTAATGCTGATGATGATCATCGGCATGGCCGGGCTGTTCAGCTTCATGATGTCGAACCTGTACATCGCCCAGGGGATCACTGAATTTATCGCCGAACAGGATCTCAATCCCTGGATGCTGATGCTCTATATCAACGTATTTCTGCTGGTCGCTGGGTTTTTTCTGCCACCGGTGGCGGTCATTCTGATGACCACCCCGACCCTGGTACCGATTGTCATCCAGGCCGGTTTCGACCCGATTTGGTTCGGCGTGATCCTGACCCTCAACATGGAGGTTGGACTGATCACTCCGCCGGTGGGGCTCAACCTGTACGTGATCAATGGCATCGTGCCCGATGTGGATTTGAAGACTGTGCTGCTGGGGGCCTTGCCCTTCATGCTGTGCATTCTGTTGGGCATAGGACTGCTGATGGTGTTCCCGCAAATCGCCCTGTGGTTGCCTGAGGTACTGATGGGAGCGGATCTGTGAGCGCCCTCGGATGGTTCGAACGCTTGATCAACAGTGTCGCCGATCACGGCATGGAACTGATCGGACTGAAGCAGCCGGAAGGGGATGACCCATCGGATTCGGAGTTGTGCCATCGCCTGGTGGAGGGACAGGGGGAGGCCTCCAACATCGCCCTGGCGCGGGAGATCCTGTTGCGCTGGCAGGGGATGGATGCGCCCCAGCGTGACGATTTTCTCCACATGATCGCGGTGGAGCTCGATCCCGATCCCCAGGAGATCCGTGAGGCGGCAGAGGCCTACCACAGCCACGATCCGGAGAGCCTGAGGCATCTGCTGGAGGTGAGTGAGCCGCCCCGCCAGGAGTTTATTCGGCGTCTCAACATGGCGCCGGGAGCCACCGCAGTGCTGGTGTCGATGCGCGAAGAACTGCTCACCCGCCTGTCCGAACACCCGGAACTCAAGGGGGTCGACTATGATATGCGGCACCTGTTGGCTTCCTGGTTCAATCGGGGGTTCCTGCGTCTGGAGCGCATCGATTGGGACAGCCCCGCCTCGGTTCTGGAAAAGCTGATCCGCTACGAAGCGGTGCATCCGATGCAGGGCTGGGAGGATCTGCGCCGGCGTCTGGCCCCGGACCGGCGCTGTTTTGCCTTTTTCCACCCCGCATTGCCCCAGGATCCGTTGATCTTTGTCGAGGTGGCCCTGACCCGAGAAGTCAGCGACTCGGTGACCCGCCTGATAGATCCCGAAGCACCCTTGACCGACACCGATGCGGTGGATACCGCGGTTTTCTACTCGATCAACAACGCCCTCAAGGGTCTGCGCGGGATCAGTTTCGGTAACTTCCTGATCAAGCAGGTGGTGAGCGAACTCTCCGAAGAGTTTCCCGGGGTCAACCGCTTTGTCACCCTGTCGCCGATTCCGCAACTCAGGTCGGTATTGCAGCGGTTGATGCGGGAGCCCGTCGGTGGTCAGACCCCCGAGGCGTTGCGTCTGGTGCTGGGTGAACGGGTCGAGGAACTGATGCAAAGTACAGATTGCGATGATCCCCTGCTGGCGCTCGACCGACTGTTGGAGGTGCCGCCCCAGGAGCCGTTGAAGAAAAAGCTCGAGGCGGTGTTGAGGGACCTGGTGCTGTTCTACCTGACACAGCTCAAGCGGGGCACCCACGCGTTTGAGCCGGTGGCCCAGTTTCATCTCTCCAACGGAGCGAGTCTGGATCGTATCAACCTGTTCGCCAATCCATCTCCCCGGGGTAACCGGGATTCCTGGGGCTGCATGGTCAATTACCGCTACCAGGCCTCGCAACTGGTGGCGAACCACGAGGCCTATCTGTGCGATGGACGGATCGCACTGTCCGCCGATCTGGAACAGCGGTTGGCACAACTTCTGATCCGCCTTACCCGGGACTGACCCGGTGGATCTCATGACATTACTGGCGGCCGGGGCCCTGGCCGGTACCGCGGCCGGTCTGCTGGGCATCGGGGGCGGAGTGATCATCGTGCCGGTACTCTCCCTGGTATTCGAGGCCCAGGGGGTCAGTCCGGAAATCATCATCAAGGTGGCGGTGGGCACCTCCCTGGCGACCATTTCGTTGACCGCGGTCTCCTCGATCTGGGCACACCACCGGCGAGGGGCGGTGCGCTGGCCGCTGGTGAAAACCATGACCCCCGGAGTAGTGGCCGGCTCCTTCGTCGGCGCCTGGCTGGCGGATCTGATCCCGGGTTACTGGTTGACCCTGGGGTTCGTGATGTTCCTGATGCTGGTGTCGTTACAGATGGCCTGGGGGCCGGTTTCCGCCGGTCGCGGCCTGCCGGGTGCCGGGGTGCTGCGCTCGGTGTCCGCAGGGGTTGGCTGCGTATCCGCACTTATGGGCATCGGTGGCGGGGCGTTGCATGTGCCCTATCTGAGCTGGTGCGGGGTGCCGGTGAAACAGTCGATTGTCACTGCGGCGGCGATCGGTCTGCCCCTGGCCCTGGCCTCAACCCTCGGCTTCGTGATCACCGGGCAGGATGAGTTGAACCTGCCGGAATTCAGCCTGGGGTATGTCAATCTTCCCGCCTTTGCCGGTGTGGTGGCTGCGAGCATTCTGTTCGCCCCGCTGGGTGCGCGTCTTGCTCACCAACTGCCCGACCGGGTGATCAAGCGCCTGTTTGCGGTGTTTCTGTTTGTGCTGGCGGTGCGTATGGGCTTTAAGATGCTCTGACAACTGCGACCCTTCGGGAAACGCGGGAACCTCAAGAGGAGTGAACCTCACCCGCGTAGCCCGATGTAATGGTCTCCTCCCCCCTCAATAACGGCGTCGTAATGCGCCATGATTGAAGTTGCGGTCAATCAAAATGAGAAGAGG
>JBEVVH010000219.1:0-5358 GCA_040507245.1 Candidatus Thiodiazotropha sp. | reverse complement strand
CCGGGGCACTAATAGGCTGTCAAAGATCGAATCGATTTTGGTGGACTTGGATGTCCCAAAATCTTTCATGAGATCGAAGACTCGCTTGCGCTCATATACAACCTTTCAGGCTGTCGGGGAGTTGTTTATGGGTGTCGTGACTACTGCCTTTCAGCAGGGTTCGGGTAACCTGGATCATCGGTGGGATGAAACGTGGGGTACACAAAAAAAGCACTGCAATGCAGTGCTTTTTCCGTATTCGATATGGTGCCGAGGAGAGGACTTGAACCTCCACGGGGTTGCCCCCACTAGCACCTGAAGCTAGCGTGTCTACCAATTTCACCACCTCGGCATGATGTGGCAACCGACCCTGGCCGGCTTGGAGATCGCGAACTCTACAGCCAGTTTTCGCCGCTGTCAATTCTTTGTGTCATGAAACTAATCAGGTAGGCTGGCATCCCTACTCATGATGACCGGCAACCACGAAATACAGGAACGGAACCCGAAATGAGGCGACTCCCCTTAGCGAACTTCCGATGGGCCAAGCTCGTAATGATGATTGGCGGATTATTCTGCGCATTTGCGCTTCAGGCGATGAACCTGGAGGGAGACTACACCCAGGGTGGCATGCTCATGGGGCAGGTGGAACCCGGCGACCGGGTGCTGCTCGACGGTCAGCCGGTTCAGGTTTCGGGGCAGGGGCGCTTCCTGCTGGGTTTTGGACGGGATGAGGCGTTGCAGCACGAGCTGCTCATCGAACGGAGCGGGGGGCAGCAGGACAAACTCGACATCGCCCTGAGCAAACGGGATTACCGGATTCAGCGCATCGACAGTTTGCCGCCGAGCAAGGTTACCCCGCCGAAGCAGGACTGGGAGCGTATCAAAGCTGAGACCGCGCTGGTCAAACAGGCCCGTAAACGCAAGGATGACCGGGAGGATTTTCTTAGCGGTTTCATCTGGCCGACCCAGGGTGAGATCTCGGGGGTGTACGGCAGTCAGCGCATTCTCAACGGGAATCCCAAACGTCCCCACTTCGGCGTGGATATCGCCGCACCGGTCGGTACCCTGGTGAGGGCACCCGCGGACGGTGTGGTTACCCTGACCCATGACGACATGTTCTATTCCGGCGGCACCCTGATCATCGATCACGGGTTGCAACTTTCCTCCTCCTTTCTGCATCTGAGTAAAATCCTGGTGAAGGAGGGGCAGCGGGTCAAACAGGGTGATCCGATCGCCGAGGTGGGTGCCACCGGGCGGGTTACCGGAGCCCATCTGGACTGGCGTATGAACCTGGGCAGCGCGCGCATCGATCCCCAGTTGCTGGTGCCGCCGATGCTGGAAAAGGGGCGGTAGTCTGCGTCCCATCTGTGATAAAGTGCCCCCCATCTGATTAATGAATGGAAGGACCAAGGAAATACCATGAAACCGATGAAGCACCTGGTGCTATTGCTCCTTATATTCTGGTTGCCGCTGACCCATGCCGAGGACCTGATGACCATCTACCGGCTGGCACTGGAGAATGATCTACAGTTACAGGTTGCCAAGGAACAGCTCTCATCCACCCGAGAAACCAAAAGCCTGGTATGGTCCCAGTTGCTGCCGACCGTGGGAGTGGGCGGAAGCTACGACGCCATCCACAGCGATATAAAGACCTACCAGGGCAACTCGGTGGACATGACCTCGAGTTATCACGAGAGTAACATCGGCCTGAACCTGACTCAGCCGATCTACCGGCGGGACCGTCTGATCCAGCTGGAGCAGGCGGACAGCTCCATCGCCGCCGCCGAAGCGGAATATGCCGCTGCGGAGATCGACCTGATGGTGCGCAGCACCAGCGCCTATTTCGCGATCCTCTCCGCCGAGGACGACCTGCGGGTCGCCAAGGCTGAGCAGGAGGCCAACGGCCGTCAGCTCGAACAGGCCCAGCAGCGTTTCGATGTGGGCCTGATCGCAATCACCGATGTGCACGAGGCTCAGGCTGCGTATGACTCCGCTCGGGCCTCTGTAATCTCTTCCGAGAACAGTCTCGACAACGCCTGGGAGGCCCTGTTCGAAATCATCGGTCCCCGCTCGAAAATGGAACTCGCCAAGCTCGGTGAAGAACTCGCCCTGAATCCGCCGGTGCCGAATGATCTGCAATCCTGGTCCGACACCGCCCAGCAGGAGAACTACAGCATCATCGCCTCCCGCGCCAACCTGAAGGTGCTGGAACAGGAGATCGATGTGAGCAAATCCGGTCATTTCCCCACCCTGGACCTGGTCGGCGGTTACAACGTGAACCGCAGCAGCAGTGACCGGGCCACCGAGGCGAACTCCTCCAGCATTGGCTTGACCCTGGAACTGCCCCTCTACGCCGGTGGTGCGGTTACTGCGACCACCCGTCAGTCCCAGGCCAACTACCGGGCCGCCCAGCAGGGGCTAGACCAGACCCGACGTGGGGTCAACCGCCAGGTGCGGGATGCGTATCGCGGGGTGCTGTCCACCATCAGCCAGGTCGAGGCGCTGAAGGCCTCCACCATCTCCGCCCAGAGTGCCCTGGAATCGACCCAGGCCGGTTATGAGGTCGGCACCCGCACCATCGTGGATGTGCTCAATGTGCAGCGCAACCTGTTCTCCTCCCAGCGTGACTATCTGAACTCCCGCTACGGCTACATTATTAATGGCCTGTCCCTAAAATCCGCGGCGGGCAACCTCAGTGAACAGGATCTGGAGCGGGTCAACGGATGGCTGGACAAGTGATCGTGGCTCGGGTGGGTTCGTCGTTTTCTGTAAAGGGTTGCTACCGTGTCGGGTAACAGCATCGGCAAACTCTTCTGCGTGACCTCCTTCGGTGAGTCCCATGGTCCGGGTATCGGCTGTATCGTGGACGGTTGTCCTCCGGGGCTGCAACTGTCTGCGCAGGACCTGCAGGTGGATCTGGACCGGCGCAAACCAGGCACTTCGCGACATACCACCCAGCGGCGCGAAGATGACGAGGTGGAGATTCTCTCCGGGGTGTTCGAGGGCCGCACCACCGGCACCCCCATCGGACTGTTGATCCGCAACACGGATCAGCGCTCCAAGGACTATTCGGAGATCATGGACCGTTTCCGTCCCGGACATGCGGATTACACCTACAACCAGAAATACGGCTTCCGCGACTACCGGGGCGGAGGCCGCTCCTCGGCCCGGGAGACCGCCATGCGGGTGGCTGCCGGGGGCATCGCGAAAAAATACCTGTTTGAGCGTTACGGAATCCGGGTGCGGGGTTATCTGTCGCAACTCGGTCCGGTCAAGGCCGAGGCGTTCGACTGGGATGTGGTGGAGACCAACCCTTTCTTCTGTCCTGATGCGGGCAAGGTGGCTGAGATGGAGGCCTACATGGATGCCCTGCGCAAGGAGGGCAACTCCGTCGGCGCACGCATCAACGTGGTGGCCAGCGGCATGATGGCCGGCCTCGGCGAACCGATCTTCGACCGGCTCGACGCGGATCTCGCCCACGCACTGATGAGCATCAACGCCGTCAAGGGTGTGGAGATCGGTGACGGTTTCCTGTGCGTGGAGCAGAAGGGCACCGAGCACCGGGACGAGATGACCCCTGAGGGATTTCTCAGCAATCATGCCGGGGGCGTGCTCGGAGGGATCTCCAGCGGGCAGGATCTGGTGGCCTCCATCGCTCTCAAGCCCACTTCCAGCCTGCGCCTGCCGGGACATACCGTGAACCGCTCCGGAGAGCCGGTCGAGGTGGTAACCAAGGGACGTCACGATCCCTGTGTCGGCATACGCGCCACACCCATCGCCGAGGCGATGATGGCCATCGTGTTGATGGACCACGTGCTGCGTCACCGGGGCCAGAACATGGATGTGCAGTCCGGGTTACTGGATCTCGGCGCCGATCGCTGAACGGATGCCTTACTGGCGTCTGTCCGGGTTCTACTTCTTCTACTTCGCCTCACTGGGTGGATTTCTCCCCTATTGGGGGCTCTACCTGCAGCAGGCGCGAGGCTTCTCAGCGGCCGAGATCGGCGAACTGATGGCGGTGGTGATGGTCGCGAAGCTGATCGCGCCCAACATCTGGGGCTGGATCGGCGATCATACCGGGCATCGGATGCCGATCGTGCGCATCGCCTCTCTGATGACCGTGGTGTGTTTCTTCGGGGTGTTTGTGGACCAGGGGTTCTGGGTCCTGGCCCTGGTGATGATGCTGTTCAGTTTCTTTTGGAACGCCTCGCTGCCCCAGTTCGAGGCCGTCACCATGAGTTATCTGCAGGATCGGATTCAGCACTACAGCCGAATCCGCCTGTGGGGCTCTGTCGGTTTCATCATCTCAGTGGTGGTGCTGGGATTCCTGGTGGATCACTGGGGTGTTTCCCTGGTGCCGCAACTGGTGCTGCTGCTCTATGTGGGGATTTTTCTTAACAGCCTGAGCGTACCGGAGCGCCTTGCGGATCCATTGGCGCATGATCAGGGTTCCATCCTGGAAATCCTCAAACGCTGGGATATTCTGGCCTTCCTGCTGGTCTGTTTTCTGATGCAGGCGAGTCACAGCGCCTACTACGCCTTCTATTCCATCTATATGGAACAGTTTGGCTACAGCAGTGGGGTGATCGGTCAGTTGTGGGCCCTTGGGGTGATCGCCGAGGTGCTGATCTTTCTGGTAATGCATCGTCTCCTGGTGCGCTGGGGGGCGCGTTGGGTACTCATCGCCAGCCTGGCCATCGCGGTGGTCCGCTGGATGTTGGTGGCTGGCGGTTCGGATAACTGGCTGCTGGTCCTGCTGGCTCAGGTGATGCACGCCGCAACCTTCGGGACCTTCCATGCGGCGGCGATCCACATGGTCCACCACTATTTCGTGGGGCGGCACCAGGGACGGGGTCAGGCACTCTACAGCAGCCTCAGCTTCGGAGCGGGCGGAGCCTTCGGCAGTCTCACCAGCGGTTACCTGTGGAGTGGATTGGGAGCGGCATCCGCGTACTGGTTCGCATCGGGTTATGCATTTCTGGCGGTGATTATTGCCTGGCTCTGGGTGGGAAGAGGGCGTAGAATTCCCGTTTAGCCGACGATGGCAAGACTGTCCTGAGAGCCTGATCCACCTTGACAACCTGTCCCTGCGTGCGTATTTTGCAGCTCCTGCTGCACTGCTGCACTGCTGCACTGCTGCACTGCTGCACTGCTGCACTGCTGCACTGCTGCACTGCAGCAATCCAGCCGCTTGGAGTCACCCCTGCAGAAGGCTATGGGGTTCCGCCCGGCTGGCACCCGAATTTCATCATCTGACTGGAGTCACCCATGTCCACTGAACGCACCCTTTCCATCGCTGCCAGCCAGGGAAAGCGAAGCGAAGGCTGGTAGTCCCCGGTAGTCGCGAGGCGATACTGGAAACCCGACGTGCCGTAGGCG
>JBEVVH010000218.1:0-5400 GCA_040507245.1 Candidatus Thiodiazotropha sp. | reverse complement strand
CTTCTCATTTTGATTGACCGCAACTTCAATCATGGCGCATTACGACGCCGTTCGTGAGAGGGGAGGAGACCATTACATCGGGCTACGTTGTGATTCATTTAAAGGCGGGTTGCCTCTCCATACGCAGCGTAACCCGACGAGCCGTTATTTCGACGCGGACAGCTTGAGCCGTTCACGAATATCCTGACCCGCCTGTTGCAGGATCGAGTCCTTGTCCACGGACTCCAGGATCTGGCGCACCAGGGTTTTGGGACCGGCACTGCCCCAGGAACGACCCTGGGCAAAGTATCGCTTGGCCGCCTCGCCCACGATATAGGTGGTGTAATATCCCATAGCCCCCTGGGCTGATGCGGTCACCAGAGTCGACAAGCCTCCACTACCGGCCTTGAGGGCGCTGGAGGCGATATTCACCCCCCAAACCGTGGCCATCAGCAGCGCCATCTGTGCCCCAATGGTTTTGATCAACTGTCCTGCTTCACCCCGGCTGACCGACATGCCGTAGACCCGCGCCAAGTGAGTGACCATCGTGGCATCCAGCGCAAGCGCCGCCACCAGGTCCGCCACAGGTATGGGGTTGACTGCCACGGCGACACCCTTGCCAAGACAATATCCGCGAATCACCCGTTCGGCGACCTCATCCCGAACCTTGACGATTCGTCCGGCCACCTCATCGCTCAACTGCCCTGCAAACAGACTCGCATTCAGCGCTGAGAGCGCCATGCCCTCCTTTTCAATCAACAGCCACAAGCGTTCCGTCAGCAGGCTCACATCCGCATCCGGTTGCTTGCGCACCTCACTCTCATTCCCCTGCTCGTCCACTTGAATATAGATACGCTCAGCCGGTCTCGCCGAAACCGGAACAATAAAGGACGTTCCCACAAGATCCGCCAACTTCTCCTTGAGGCTATCGAGCAGCAGCGTCAACTCATCGCGAGTGTAACGGTCAGCCTTATTAAGCACCACCAGTAACGGCCGGTTGAGCTGCTTGAGCTGTTGCAGTGCCTGCATCTCGGTACTCGTAAGATCCGCATCCAGGACGAACAAGACCAGATCGGCGCGACTTGCCACCTCCCGGGCCATGCGTTCACGCTCTTCCCCGCTGATTTCATTGATTCCCGGAGTGTCGATGAGATACACCCCGGCTTCATGAATCTCTTGCCAGGCTGCCATGTCGCTGTGCCGGGTTTCACCGTGGAGGGCACTTACCGAGAAACGCTGTTCCCCCAGCAGGGCATTGAGCAGCGCCGACTTGCCGACGCTGACCCGACCAAAAACCGCGATATGCAGATGACCGTGCTCGAGTTTCTCGAGCATGCGTTGCACCTGTTGAAAGTCGTCCTTGAGAGAATCCCTGAGCCCTTCCGGCAGGCGCTTGTCCTGCAACAGCTCTTTAAGATTCTCCCGGGCCAGTCGCAGGTGGTCGTCGTCGCTACCGGGTTTATCGTCCCTTGCGGACGAGTTGTTCCATAGCGATCCGCGCAAGAGTTGTTGCACGCGCTTCCAGATTTCCACTCAGCTTCTCCTCGAAATCATCCAGTATCTGTGCCGTTTTCAGGGATTGATTCTGTTCCAGGGTTCGCATCACCGCCTGGCCCAGGGACTCGAAAATCATGCCATAAGCCACAGCATGGGTGAGTCCCCCGGTCACTGTTCCCACACCGGGGAAGGCCTTGAGCACATTGCCCGTCAGGGCCAGCAGCAGGGTCATCTTCTTACCCACGTTACGGCTGGCCTGCTGCACCAGGCCATCCAGGTCCATATCCGACACCCGGACCTCATAGGTTTCGCAGAGTGCGCGGACCATCTGCACCCCCAGATATCCCTGTATCAGCAGATCAGTCCCCGGACTCACGGCCGCCATCGCGCCGAGCATGGCCTTACCGGTGTATTGTTTGACCGCTTTTTCAGCCGAATGCTTTCTGTGTGAGATTGTGGCGGTCTGCAGTTTCTCCGCACCCAGGCGTATCAGACTCTCATCCCGTTGCCGGACCAGTTCAGCCCTCTGCCCGTCCAGAAGCGCACCGATTTCCTGCAGCAGGTCATCGACCTGGGGTGGCCTGGGTCTCACCACCCGTTGTTCATGCCCCTGCGCATCCACACGGATCACCTCCTCACTGCCACCGGCCTGGACTGGTACGATGCGCACCCCGGGCAACTGGGCACTCAGGCGTGCGACAATCGCTTTGAGTTCTTCCGGACTGTAACGGTCCTGTTTGTTCAACGCGAGGATCAGCGGTCGTCCAAAACTTTGCAGTGCATCGAGTTCCTGATATTGATCCCGGGTCAACTCTCCATCACTGACATAAAGCACCAGGTGGGCGCGCCGCGCTTCTTCACGGGCCAACTGAACCCGAGCCTCATCAAGATCGAGTATCCCGGGTGCATCGGTCAAAACCCATTCACCCTGTTCATCGGCTTTATGACGGTAGTGCTTGATGGCCTGAGTGGTACCCGCGCGTGGATCCACCGCGATATCCGCATGCCCGGAGATTGCGCGGATCAGTGCGCTCTTGCCTGCGGATACAGGGCCGAAGAACACCAGGTAAAACACCGGGTTCTGCTGTCGGCCATCCAGTTCCGCGAGTTCCTGTTTTGCCGGAGCGGTTTCGATGCCTTTCTCATCGGCCTTGCGCAGTGACTCGGCAAAGGCATCCCGATCCCCGGGCAGCCATTCTGTCTGATGCGATGCATTTCGACTGCTTTTGCCACGACGCAACAGCCAACTGCTCGTGAGTATCAGCAGCATCGTGAAGCTCACCAATCCGAGTCCGTAGACGACCAGCAGACCCGGGGACATCCGTTCCAGCATCTGCCAGACGTTGAGCGCGGATTCTGTGAGTTGCAGCACCACCAGCAAAATCAGCAGGGCCAGGAACAGCAGGAGTATCACCAGCAGCCATCGCAGGACGCCTTTTGCTGTGGGTTGGTCCATTTCCCGGTCAGCCAAGGTATTGCGCCTGTACGTAGTCCGCCACCTCTGACCAATGCAGACTGATCTGGCCGAACTGACTCATCTCCGGGAGGATGATCTGAACATCCATTGCCTTGAGTTGACCCGCGATTTTCGAGATCCGGTCATACTCGGAACGCATCAGCGAGGGGTGCGGTCTCACCGCGTTCGCGTTCAGATACGCAAGCACCTTGAAAGCGGTATCATTACAGGCGAAGTTGGCTAACGATATACCAATGCCAAGTGCGGATAGTTCCCCCAGAAATACTCTAGCCCGCTTGAGATTTTTTGCCAGACCGGGCAGATCGAACTCCAAAAGCAGTTCCGTACCCACCACCTGGAGTCTTCTGAGCTCTGCCTGTATGAAAGGCAGCAGGCCTTCATCCTCGATGGCGCTGGACAGCAGGTGCACACAGATACGGTCACGCATACCCTCGAGCAGCAGCTCGCCGGCTCGATGTATTGCGTAACGGCACAGGATTCGGTTCAGGTTGTCACCCAGTCCAAACCGTTCCGCACTCATGTAGATATCCGCCGCCTCCTGCGGAATCTCGGCTTTTGGCAGAAAACCGGGCATTTGAACAATCACCGCAGACTCGCCATGTCGCGATGCTTGAAAACGCTGCTCCCGGAAGGTTACATAACCGGACTTCAACGCGATGCGAACCTGCTCCTGTAACAGATCCACCTGTTCGGGCTGTACCTGCGCAGACTCTTCCGGGGACTCCTGATGCAACAGGCAGCCCGGGGCTTTCTGCTCCAGCGCCTGCCGTGCAGCTGTTTCTGACCGTTGCAGACAGATGTAGGCTCCGCATGCATCCTGGCGAATCAGGACATAACCGATACCCCAGGGGATTTCCGACTGGTCCTGGCCTGTGAACGTTTCAGCCAACCGCTGATAGAGGTCAGCACCCAGTTGCTCGACCTGTGATTCATCCGTTCGGTTGAGCAAAACAGCAAAACTCTGCTTGCCGGTTCGCGCCATCAAATCACGTTTACCAATGACCGCATCCGCAATATCCACAGCCCGGGACAGGAGTGGGTTGTCACCCCAATCCTCAAACTCAGTATCCAGTTCGTTGATGACGAATGTGAACAGGGCAATCACAGTAGACTCCTGAACGGACTGCATCACTGCCATGTCCAGTTGCTGCAACAACCAGCGCCGGTTCTTCAACCCGGAGGGTGCATCGCTTAACCCGATATCAGCTGCAGCCAGAGTCTGTTTCGAACGCTTGATGCGGGAATTCACTGTTGCCAGGAGAAACTGGGGACGAACCGGTTTGGTGAGAAAATCGTCTGCACCGGAGTGAAGCGCGAGGATCTTTTTCTCCGGGTCATCCTCGCCGGAAAGGAAGACAATCGGAATGAAAGCAAAAGATTTTCTGCCGCGAATCACCTGCGTCAACTCGATCCCGTTTGCGCCTGGCATGTACAGATCCATGAGAATCAGGTCAGGCTGAAATTCGTGTACCGCGGCCATCACGTTCAACGGATCAGTGATGGGCAGGGTTTCCAACCCTCCCTTCTTCAACAGAGTTGCGGCAAACTTGGCCTGTGCCTCGTCGTCCTCCACGATCAGCACACGGAAATGGGGTTTCAGCCGTGGTGCGATAATCTCTTTGACTACCGTCATCAGTTCATTGATGTTAACCGGTTCCGAGAGACACTGGATTGCACCGGCCCTGAGGACCTCGAGACGAATCTCAACATCACAATGCGCGGAGAGGAAAACCAACTCCGGACAGATCATCTTGTTGCGCCGCATGTTCTGCAGGGTATCGGTCAATGGAGCGATGACCGGGAGGAAGGCGGTATCGACCAGCAGCACCCGAGCCTGTTGGCGTTTCAACGCGGGCAGCAGGTCGTTATACTCAGTCACCCGCTGGATTTTCCAGCCGTTCTGTTCGATTGCAGTGGCAATCGCGTCTCCGTTTACCTCGCTGCGGTGCCAGTAGAGTACATCCACATGGGCCGGGCTAAGTGGCGGATCTTCACCGCTCATCCGGGCCGCCCCGATCGCCATTTCAAGATCATGCAGCAGTTGCTGCAAGCTCATCACATCCTCTTCATCAGGCTGTGCATTTTCTTCGTGGACATCGCTGATGACTCGTTCAATTTCAACCGACAGGGCATGGATGTTCACCAGGCCAGCCGCGTTGCACTTCTTGTTCAATTCATCCAACAGGCGAAGCACGATGCGGATACCGGAACTGTTCCATAGCCCGGAGGGCAGAACCGGCCAGTTACCCTTTATCTCTTTGAGCAACTCTGGCAGGTTCTCGAGTATGTTCAGATCCTGACTGGAAGGCATTGTGTATTCTCCGTTCCCGGTCGCTGTCCACGTATCGACCGAGCCATGTTATTAACCTGGCGACTAAGTATATCTGATATACTCCTCTTCCATGGAAGAGAAAATCGATGCAAGAAAATTACCACGCGAAGTGCTT
>JBEVVH010000217.1:0-5458 GCA_040507245.1 Candidatus Thiodiazotropha sp. | reverse complement strand
AAGAAACCAAAGCGAGTTGCAAAATACTTCAATCACGAGAAGATTTCTTATGCCGCGTAGCAGATGTATTTTATTGCCGGGTTAATAACCCACTACTACCGAAAGGCAGCTACTGCACCAGCGGTTACCGAAGTGCGGAAAGCCAACGCCGGATACTGCAGCGTTTTTACACATCCAAATACAAATCCGCGATCATCGCAAAGTACGGTCAAACCAAATACGATAGTGCGCTCTCGGATATGCTCGCCCACGAGGATGAAATCCTGACTATGGTGCGCGGCGTGGGTCAAGCGATCGCAAAGCCTGGAAGCAGCGCCCATCAAAGGGGCAAAGCGATCGACTTGGGAGGTCCGGCAACGATCGATAATCAACAGGTCAAAATCATCAAACTTGTCGCCCGAGCCAATCCATCTCTTCTCAGCGGCAAGGTGATCAAGGAGCGAAACGGGTGTGTACACTTCGAACTCGTATGAATACCAAATCATTAACCGCGTGTGCTGTAATGGCCTGTCTGATGACACTCGCTTGCACTTCCGTGGTCAGCGACAGTCTGTCTGCTGATTCTGAAAATACAGGATCGCCTCGCAAGACATCCCCCTATTTCCCCATGTCAGTCGGCAATCGTTGGCACTACAGCTGTTCGGTAGAAGGCGAACATGTGTTTGACAAGACCCTGACCATCATCGCTCTCGAGGCACATCAGGGAACAGAGTATTTCCATGGCCAACTGCAGGTCGGTGATGATCCCTCAACGCTGGACCTCTTCTACCACGCGGATGACCTGGGCGATATCTTCATGACCTTTGACCCGGCATCCGCCGATGAAACCCTGCTGGTCACTGCGAACCCATTGCCAGGGGACAGCATCGGGAAACTCCATGTCGCTGGGGAAGAGCTTGTTGAAACACCCGCCACGGGTGAAATCAAAGCCATGCTAATCGAGAACTTTTCCCTGGATAACTCTCAACTGCAGGATGAACAACGCATGGAGTGGGAGGGGAAACATTATGCCCGTGATGTCGGACTTGTCAGCGAGGCGGATGGTCTGGGAGGCTCCTGCGTACTCCGTGCATTTCAGCTGCAAAATCCTTGAGACTTTCCACCTGCTGATTGGATAGTCGAGTGGGATAACCTCGTTCGACAATTCAAGACAACGTTCAATTGCTGTGCCAGACTGTAATCAGGGGGGCTCTACCGGCAGCCCGAGATTTGTACGCAGACGCAACCTTGGCACTACATCCCACACAGGTTCAATGGTTCGAAGTCCGTGTCCCCAGGGAGAAGGCGGTACATGCCCTGGAAACCCTGGCGACCTCCAGCAGTGTCGAGCTTGAACCGGTCACAGAGGCCGTTGAACCCTGTTTCGACAGCGTGGCGCTCAACCACTGCCTGGACCGCTTCGACAGCCTGCAGAAGCGCCTTCACGAGGAACTGCCGATCGGTGCCGCGGAGCCCGTGCGTTTACTGCAGGATCCGGTCAAGATCGCCGAACAGGCCATCGAAACCCTGCATGAATGGCATATCCGTGGCCTGGAACTGCAACGCCGGATACGCCTCAACGTGGTTCATCGGGAACAGCTCACCCTGCTGGCGGAGTACCTTCACACCTGCGGCGATAATTCGATCCATCTCGGAGATATGGGCCAGGACAGCGGTTTTCTTCTGAAACATCTCTACGCCTGCCCGAAAGGTTCTCTGGATGAGCATCCGGACATCAAGGATTACTACAACGAAGTCCTGACGGGCGATAGCCGGGATTTCTGGCTGGTGGTCTGCGAGCCGGCCCATCAGCAAGTCGTTGAGGGCACCGCTGCACTCCTGAAGTGCACCCTGGTAGCGCTACCCGACTGGTTGCCGGACGATCCCATGGCACAGCGCCAGATGGTCAGGGACAGAACCACCGAATGCAGTCTGGAACGGGCGCGTCTGAATTCGGAACGGGATCAACACCGCCAGGATCTCGAAGTGCGCCGCGCCCTGTCCACCATGCGTCTGCTCAGCTGGTACTCGAAGCATGCCATCCATCACGACCCGGAACATCAAAGCTGCCGCATCAGCGGCTGGACACTCTATGCGCACCCCGATGCTATGGAGGCGATTCTGCGTCAGTCGGATATCGATGCCCGAGTGATTTTCAGCCCACCCCGGGGTGAACTGACACCACCGGTCTACCTCAGTCGACGGGGTTGGGCCAAGCCGTTCCATCACCTGGTCAGCCTGGTCGGTGCTCCGGGACGCAATGAAGTCGACCCCACCCCCTTGCTGGCGTTTCTGGTACCCCTGCTGTTTGGTTTCATGTTCCCTGACCTGGGTCACGGGGTGATGTTGATCTTGCTGGGCGCCCTGGCGACCAAACGCTACCCTCAGGCGGCGATACTCATCCCATGCGGCGTCTCCGCCGCACTGTTCGGGCTGGTGTTCGGAGAGATGTTCGGAGCCACCGGAATCCTTCCTGCCCTGTGTGGCTGCCCGCTCGACCATCCCCAGGAAACCCTGATTGCGACCCTCCTGCTGGGTGTTTCGATCATCCTCCTGGGGATGATCTTTTCAGGTATCGAATCCTACTGGCGGGGTGAACTGGGGATGTGGATGCTGGAAGGGGCACCGGTTATCGTGCTCTACCTTTCAGCCGCGACAGCAGTGATCTGGCCGAATGCCTTGTACATCACCCTGGTCGCTGCAATCTGGTATCTGGCGGGAGTCGCAGTGCTGTGCCGAACCTGTCCGCCGGTACGCTATTTACACCGCCTTGGCAAACTGGTCGAGAGCGCGTTTCAACTGGTGGTGCACACCTTCTCGTTCCTCCGGGTCGGTGCTTTCGCCCTCGCCCATGGCGCCCTTTCCATGGTGGTCATTCACCTGTATCACTCGGTGGATTCGAGCCTGGCACAATGGACCATCGCCATCCTCGGGCAGTTGGCCATCGTCGCCATCGAGGGCCTGGTGGTGATAATTCAGACCACGCGCCTTATCCTGTTCGAGTTTTTCATTCGTTTCCTGCGTTTCGAGGGTCGCATCTACAAACCCCTGGAGAGTCCGAACACGACACGCAAGGCAGAGCAACCTCACCTGGCAGGCAAATCTGGCCACAAGAATCACCCCTGACGGCATATTTGGTGGCCGGGTTAATAGTTTTGCACGCGGATCAGGACATCCAGGTGGAGAACCTCCAGCGGACTGGGTGAATGGTTTTGCCGATTAGAGAAGCGGTGAACCTGAGCATTAACCTGCGCCAGGTTCAGATCCTTTTCGATTGGTCCGGATACACCGTTCGACTATGATCAAGGCGAATTGACCGAGACGATCGAGACTCTCCAGATCATCAACCCACAAAGCTGCAGCAGTAATCCGTAACGCTTTTCACCTGAATGTCGAAAGCGGAATCGCCTGCGACCTCGAAATGTTCACCGGCAGTGTAACTTTTCCACTGATCATCATCCTGCAGTCGAACTGAAACCTCACCAGAGAGGATTTCCATGATCTCCGGTTTACCGATATTGAACCGGTACTCCCCCGGCTGCATGATGCCAAGGGTTTTGCTTTCCCCGTTGGCAAACGTCAGACTGCGGCTGGTTACAGCGCCATCAAAATAGATATTGGCTGCCTTGGTGACTGTGACATTCTCGAATGTACTCATGAAAATACCTGTTTAGATTTGTTGTCGTTGAATATTCTGTTATAGCAATTGACGGGGGATGGGTTTCACGCTTCACCCACCAACTCTTCACAGCGAAATCCGAAAGAACCCTCCTCGCCCAGGCGTTCAGCGAGGATCGGCAGAATCGTCTGCATCCGTTGCATGAGCATCCAGGGCGGATTGACCACGAACAGTCCACTGGCCCACATGCCCTGGCTGTGGGAAACCGCGTGCTGCAGTTCGAAACAGGACAGGCGCCGCAAACCACTCTTGATCAGGGCCCGTTGCATGATATCGATCCGTCCCCGCTCCACCACCGGATACCACAGCAGGTAGACCCCGGTAGCGAAACGTTTAACGGCTCTCAGCAACTGTTCCACGGCCCGCGCATAATCCTGTTTCACTTCGTACGAAGGATCGATGAGGATACACCCCCGGCGGGATTGCGGTGGCAGCAGACGGAGCAAACCATCGAATCCGTCCTCCTGGTAGAGATGAACAAGCGAGTCTTCGATCTCATGAAAGATTTTGGGACATCCAAGTCCACCAAAATCGATTCGATCTTTGACAGCCTATTAGTGCCCCGGCCGTCCCGGTCACTGACACTACGCGATGACTTCGCAAGCTCGTCACCGCTCCGTTGTCAGCTCCCGAATGACTGGACGTCGCGTTCGGATGCGATCTTTGGATCCCCTTTGGCGCCTACGGCACGTCGGGTTTCCAGTATCGCCTCGCGACTACCGGGGACTACCAGCCTTCGCTTCGCTTTCCCTGGCTGGCAGCGTCGGATCGGAGCGAGCTATCAGATTGCACAGAACTCATCGCTCTACTCGAACGTGTCAACTGGGTTTCGCACACCTTTGGTCGACCAGCTCTATGCCGGCGATGTGCGCGGCGGCAATTATCTCAACAATGAAGATATCGACGTACAGCGCAGCATCAACTACGAACTCGGATTCAAGGGTCGTAAAGCGTTGTTGAATACCCCGTTACAGTACGAGGTTTCCCTGTTCAGGACCGACAACAAAGACATCATAGGCCGCCGGGATGGCACCTACTATTCCGGGGATGAGATGGTCTTCGATAATGTGGGCGATGCACGAAACCAGGGACTCGAGATTTGGCTCAGGAGCCAAACGATGGAAAACCTGACACTCACGTTGGCCTACACCTATCTGAAATCAGAAGTCTTGAAACACAATCCGGTGAAGATCTCGTATACCACCCTGGCTGACGAAACCTATGATATCGTGGGTAACGAACTACCCAGAACACCCCGTCATACCATTGATCTCTACGCCACTTATGCGATCACACCGGCATGGTCAATCATCGGCGAGACCTACGCCCGGTCAGGCTACTATGCCGATGAAACCAACATGATCGAAATGAGCGGATATGGCATATTCAATCTACAGACGCGCTATGAAATGCATCTGGCAAAATCGACCCTGGAACTCTACGCCAAGGTCAATAACGTCTTCGACAATCAATACTACAAAACCGTGTTTCTAACCAATGACAGCAACAAGGATGACGTGTTCGACGAAGAGGATGCAACGATCACTGTCGATCCGGGCCGTGAATACTATGCCGGTTTGATCTATCGCTTTTGAGTAGAATACTCGTAACAGTGTCAGCATGATTTCAGTAAGCACTTCAATCCAAACAACATGTATTAGGTATGCTGACCGCACGAATGTCTGTTCAGAGACAACTGCACACGACCTCAGTCGCTGCCAGCCAGGGAAAGCGAAGCGAAGGCTGGTAGTCCCCGGTAGTCGCGAGGCGATACTGGAAACCCGACGTGCCGTAGGCGCC
>JBEVVH010000216.1:0-5529 GCA_040507245.1 Candidatus Thiodiazotropha sp. | reverse complement strand
TAGTGTTCGTGCATCAATTTTTTCCATCCGGGAATAATACGTGATATCCGTTAAAATATCTCCCTATTATTGAGCCGAGTTAATAGTTATGAGTTTTGAGTGGGTGTCTGTCGCTTTGGGCCGAAGATCTTGGAAGCATCTTGTTTGTAGCCACAACACCATTTTTTAGACTCACACTATTCAAACAGTCGTGCGCAGCGCGCGTACATCAACTCAAAACTAAAAACTCAACACTCAAAACTCATTCCAACTACCATGCGACGTCATCCAACGTCTCCCCCGCCTCAGGCAGCGGCAGCTGCTCTTTCTTCAACGGATTGTCTGCGCGCACCAGTTCGTCTTTGTGAATCTGGATGCGGGTCTTGCGCCTGGGCAGGTAATGATTGGCCGGCTTGGTGCCCCATTCCGGCTGCAACGGATAGCCGCCCTCTTCCCGGATCGCCACCGACACTTCCGAATTCGGATCGTGCACATCGCCGAAGAGCCGTGCATTGGTCGGACAGGCGAGCACGCAGGCCGGCTTGCGCCGGGACTCCGGCAGGCTCATGTCGGTAATGCGGTCGATGCACAGGGTGCACTTCTTCATCACCTTCTGTTTCTCATCGATCTCCCGGGCACCGTAGGGGCAGGCCCAGGAGCAGTATTTGCAGCCGATGCACTTGTCATAGTCCACCAGCACCACCCCGTTGTCGGCACGTTTGTAGGAGGCCCCGGTGGGACACACCGGCACGCACGGCGGATCTTCGCAGTGCAGGCACGACTTGGGAAAATGGTAGGTTTCGGTATGCGGAAAAACACCCGCCTCGTAGGTCTGCACCCGATTGAAGAAGGTCCCGGTGGGATCCTCGTCATAGGGTCGCTGATCAGTCATGGGACCGGCCCAGCCGGAGGTGTTCCACTCCTTGCAGCTGGTCACGCAGGCGTGGCAGCCAACGCAAACATTCAAATCAATAACAAGTGCTAATTGGGTCATACCTCGTCCTTACGAAAGCATGATGAGTTTTGAGTTAATAGTTTTGAGTTTTGAGTGAAGGTGTTCGCGTCGCTCAAACTCTTTAAACCAGGCGTGCGCAAAGCGCACTCCACAACTAAAAACTTAAAACTCATAACTCAAAACAATATTCAAAGGTTGTTCTTGCGCCGAAACGACCCGGCAAAAAACTGCAGCCATTTCCCCCGCTTCACATCCTGCCCCGGCAGCCGCTTCATCGGCTTGAACTGGGGCGAGGTGACCTGCGGCTCTTCAGGACCCGCCGGGTAGAGCCGCACACGCACATCGAACCAGGCCGCCTGGCCAGTGACCGGGTCGGAGTTGGACATGTGGTCGCCCGCTTCGCAGGGTGGCAGTTCCTCGGAGATCACATGATTCAGCAGGAACCCCTTCTGTGATTCATTGGCCTTGGGTGACAGGCCCCAGGCGCCGGAGGCCTTGCCGATGGCATTCCAGGTCCACACCGTGCCCGGCTCCACGGCCTCGGAGAAGCGGGCCATGCAGCGCACCTTGTTGGTCGGCGACTCGACCCAGATCCAGTCCCCGTCACCAAAGCCGCAGGCCTCACCCAGCTTGGGATTGACGAACAGGTAGTTGTGGGTATGAATCTGCCGCAGCCAGGCGTTCTGGGAATCCCAGGAGTGATACATGGCCATGGGACGCTGGGTCAGGGCATTGATCGGATAACGATGGGTATCGACCAGCTTGTGCTCCAGCGGCGCGGTGTAGAACGGCAGTGGATCGAAGTGTTCCGCAACCCGCTTGCGCAGACGCTCCGGTGGCTGCTTGCCCGGCAGTTTGCCTTGCGCCGCGAGACGGAATCGCTGCAGCACCTCGGAGTAGAGATGCAGGGTGATCGGTTCCACGTAGCGGGTCATGCCGTGGTGGCGGGCCCACTCCAGGTAACCCTGGTTCCAGTTACGCATGTACTGATAGGACCTGGGCAGTTCGTAGTGGTAGACGCAGCCGTTGTTCTGATACATCTCCCACTGGCGCGGATTTGGCTCACCCTTGAGAAACTTCTCACCACCCTTACCCCGCCAACCGGCGAGAAACCCGATGCCGGAACCCGGCGAGGTTTCGTAGTTGGTGATGAAATCCGGGTAGTCGCGGAACTTCCGGCTGCCGTCCGGCTTGATGAAGGCCGGCAGACCGAGTCGGGTGCCCATCTCGATCAGCACCTCCTGGAAAGGTTTGCACTCGCCACGTGGCTCCACCACCGGGATACGCACCGAGTCGACCGGACCGTCGAATTCGGAGATCGGCCGATCGAGCATCGACATCGCGTCATGACGTTCCAGGTAGGTGGTATCCGGCAGCACCAGATCGGCAAAGGCCACAGTCTCCGACTGGAAGGCATCGGCGACGATCAGGAACGGGATCTTGTACTCCCCGTTTTCATCCTTATCGCGCAGCATGTCGCGAACGTTCTCCGTATTCATGGAGGAGTTCCAGGCCATGTTGGCCATGAACAGCAACAGGGTGTCGATTTTGTAGGGATCGCCCCGCCAGGCATTGGTGATGACATTGTGCATCAGGCCGTGCACCGACAGGGGATACTCCCAGGAGAAGGCCTTGTCGATACGCACCGCTTCGCCATTCTCGTCGACGAACAGGTCATCAGGCTTGGCCGGCCAGCCTAGGGGCATGCCGTCCAACGGGGTGTTGGGTTGCACGCCTTCGGGACCTTTGGGCGGCTTGGGACAGGGCGGAATCGGCCGCGGGAATGGCGCCTTATGACGGAACCCGCCGGGACGATCGATGGTGCCCAGCAGGGTCATCAGGATCCCCAGGGCACGGATGGCCTGGAAACCGTTGGAGTGGGCCGCCAGTCCGCGCATGGCGTGAAAGGAGACCGGGTTGCCGGTCACGCTGTCATGCTCATTGCCCCAGGTGTCAGTCCACTGGATCGGCAATTCGATCTTCTGGTCCCGGGCCACCACACCCATCTCATGAGCCAGGCGACGAATGGTATCAGCGGGAATACCGGTGATGTCCTCCGCCCACTCGGCGGTGTACTCCTCGACCCGCTCCTTGAGCAACTGCATAGCAGGTTTCACCGGGGTACCGTCCTGCAGCTTGAACTGACCGAGCAGGCGGGGGTCGGTGCCGGGGGTGTGGGTGGAGATCTCGCGTTCGAGTTCCCGGTCCCACCAGAGTTTGTTCTCGGGATCGAAGCAACCCTCTTCGACATGCATTTCGAAGCGCCGGAACAGGCCGTGATCGTCGCGGCGGGGATCGTCCACCACCAACTCGGCGGCATTGGTATACTTGATCAGAAACTCACGGTCATACAGACCGGTGTGAATCAGTTCCCGGATAATCGCCAGCAACAACGCACCATCGGTGCCCGGCTTGATCGGCACCCACTCATCCGCAATCGCCGAATAACCGGTTCGGATCGGATTGATGGAGATGAAGCGACCGCCCCGACGCTTGAAATCGGACAGGGCGATCTTCATCGGATTGGAGTGATGATCCTCGGCGGTGCCGATCATGATGAACAGTTTGGAGCGCTCCAGATCGGGCCCACCGAACTCCCAGAAGGAACCGCCAATCGTGTAGATCAGCCCCGCAGCCATATTCACCGAGCAGAAGCCACCATGGGCCGCGTAGTTGGGGGTACCGAACTGCTTGGCAAACATACCGGTCAGCGCCTGCATCTGATCCCGGCCGGTGAAGATCGCGAACTGCTTTGGATCCTCGGCCCGAATACGACCCAGGCGTTCCTGCATGATATCGAATGCCTGCTCCCAGGATATCTCCTGGAAATCGGACTCACCCCGTTCCGCACCGGGCTTGCGCAGCAGGGGCTTGGTCAGGCGCGCCGGCGAATACTGCTTCATGATCCCCGAGGACCCCTTCGCGCAGATCACGCCCTTGTTCAGAGGATGGTCCGGGTTGCCCTCGATGTAGCGCACCTCCCCATCGCGCAGGGTCACGCGGATGCCGCAACGGCAGGCGCACATGTAACAGGTGGTCTCTTTGACTTCGACCCGCCCGAGGTCGCTGTCAGAGTGAGTTGTAGGATCCTGCATGAAAATAACCTTTTAAAAAACTGTGCCTTACATGGAGCGCAAAGGAATTTCTTATATTAGACCTTTCTGATGAATGGTTCCAGACCCATCGCCATCACAATCCTTTGGGGAAGGCATACCAGGGTTAATGATGGATGCAGATCTCCATTGAGCGGATTTTTTACCTAACTTCAGCCAGTTGCTTTGCTCTCAGGCACCCCGGACCAAGGTCAAACGGGACACCTGGAGCAGTAGGGGGTTCACATCCGCCATCCACAGCAGCACCTGGATATTGCGTTTCATCACCGACGTTCCCATTCCACTGCGCTAGTCTGCATGGATCATGTTTTACTTAAGAGCCTACGAACAGGTCCTGTTGGCACACCCACCAGGTCCCACAACCCACAGACCGGACGAACCATGAACCACACGCGCTGCTGGCTGACCCCACAAGAACTCAATGCACTGCTTAGTGAGGACGCCCCCTACGGAGATCTGACGACGACATCACTTGGTATCGGCTTACAGACAGGCCGTATCACCTTCGATGCACGGGATCCCATGGTTGTCTGTGGTATCGAAGAGGCCGTCGAACTATTAAGATTCGCCGGAGCGGATCAGGTTGATTCCTTTGTCAGCAGCGGCGAAGCCGTGGATCCCGGCCGTCACCTGCTTCAGGCAACGGGCTCTGCACATGCCCTGTTCCTGGCATGGAAGGTAGCCCAGAGTCTTATGGAATCACTCGCTGGTATCAGTACAAGCGCCCGCCAGATTGTCGATCAAGCCGGCGGTGCGATTGTTGCCTGTACCCGCAAACATCTGCCGGGCACCAAGACCCTGATGGTCAAGGCAGTACAGGCCGGCGGCGCCACCATGCATCGACTGGGACTGTCCGAAAGCATCATGGTTACCGAGGAACATCGCACCTTCCTTACAGACCCCGCATCCCATGCCTACCTGCCGTATATCCAGAAACAACAGCCGGAAAAGAAATGTATTGTCGAAGTGGACCGGGTGGAAGCAGCCCTCGCACTGATTGAGCAGGACTGCGCCGTGATACAACTGGAAAAATGCTCAATTGATGATGTAGCAAGGGTTGTGAACGCAGCCAAGTTGCGCAACCTGGGAGTGCAGCGGACCGTCATCGCTGCGGCAGGGGGAATCAATCCAGGCAACGCCGCGGAATATGCCGCAACCGGCGTAGATCTTCTGGTGACATCTGCGCCCTACTTCGCCAAACCTCGGGATGTGCAAGTGCGGTTTAAAGCGCTGTGAGGTTCACGGTCAGGTTCAAAATCTTTGAAGTTTTCAAACCCTGCGTCTATTAGTCGCCAACGACAGGGTTCGCCGAACTAAACATCTCTCGTTCCCACGCAGAGCGTGGAAACGAGGAAGAAGAATCCAGAACCATCACACAAGAGTTAGGCCCACGAGGGTGTTCAAAACTCTGTGTCAACCAGATGTCACAGTGCCATGTGGTCTTCTAGCCGCCCCTCAAAATGTATTGCCAGTTGTGACAGC
>JBEVVH010000215.1:0-5547 GCA_040507245.1 Candidatus Thiodiazotropha sp. | reverse complement strand
CCGGGGCACTAATAGGCTGTCAAAGATCGAATCGATTTTGGTGGACTTGGATGTCCCAAAATCTTTCATGAGATCGAAGACTCGCTTGCCTGTGGCCCGGACCGCCATGTTGAAATGACATGCCGGCCTGGTTTTGACTGCAGATCAGTCGTGAGTCGGGATTACCAGAATCGGTATCTGGGACAGTCTGACCAGAGTGTTGCTGGTGCTGCCCAGCAGCAGTTGTTTGATCACGCCTTTACCATGTGATCCCACTGCGATCAGGTCCGCATTGAGTTTCTCGGCCTCCTCCAGAATCTTGTCCACGTATGCCCCCTGGATCTGCAGTGCGGTGCACTGGGCACCGGTTTCGCGTACTCGTTCTGCCAGTGTCTGCAGCGTCTGGTGCTCATGATGAAGGGTGCTTGCCTGCACGTCCCGTTCGCTGCGGGGGCTTGGCTCGTATCCGATGAAATCCGCATCAGGCTGGGCAATATGCAAGAGCCAGATGTGGCGACCTTCGGGAGGAGAGTAGAGGGCTGAGGCTTGTTCGATGATTTCCCAGGAAGCCGGGGACAGGTCAAGCGCCACGACCAGATTTTTTACGCTTTCCATGAACTTTTTAGCCTCTTTTGGCTTGTGCCACTTCAATTATAGGTTGCTTCCCGATTCGACTCCATCAGACTACGCCAACGCCAGTCCGTCAGGTTCCCGTGATCATTTTCCGGGGTCGGATTGGGCTGACATGACGTGGCTGAAAAACCGGCCGATAGCCTGGGTGAGGCGTTCACTGCGTTGTGTCTGGCGCAGTGATGCCTGCATGGAGGCGCGGGTATCCGGCAGATACAGGAGGTCGCTGAGGATTGCATGGAAGAACTCCTGTCCCGCCTCATTTTGCGCCAGTCGCTCCAGAAACAGATCACGCAGGTTGGCATCGTGCAGGGATTCCCAGGCACGCCCGGCAATGCATGTCAGGAGGTCGGTTCGAGTCGAAAATTCACTCAATAAAACCATTTTAATCAGTTTATTGCGAAGTATATCTGATGTTGATTGAGATATGCCTCTGAGGGTCGATGTCAGCACCTGGGGATTGGCTTCGGGTTGCTCCAGCTCCACCTTGAGTCGCCGCATCAGTGCCTGTGAAATGTCTTCCGGGACGGGACTGTTTTCCAGGCAATGGCAGAGTGCCTCCAACGGTGCGGGAGGGAGGTTGCTGATCGCGATGCCGAGCGATTTCAGACCCGGATCAGAGCCCAGGCGAGCGGCCACATCAGCGATGCCCTGATAGCCGATGAATGCCCATTGGTCCCAACTCAGGTCCCCATTCAGGTAAGAGCGGGCGTGTTCGTAGTATCGGGATGCAGGTTTGCCCAGGGTAGCGGTGAGTCGCGCATGTAACACGGCCAAACGCTCCTTGCGGGGTTGAAACAGGTAAGGATTATCTTGCAGAGCTTTGTCCAGTACGGAGGCCTCGGCTGACTCGAGACGGTTTTCTGCAAGATTGTCGATCAGGCGATGCAGGAAATCGTCACGCGCCGATTGTAAAAGTTTGGCCAGTTCATCCAGAGGAAAACGGATGAACCAGATGATCGGGTCGATGTCCGGTCTGACCGGGTCATGCAGCGTCAGGGCAAACCAGGCCTGCTGCTGAAGTGGATAGGGGTAGGGTGCCTCGGTACGTTCGAATGCCAGGAACCGCTCTTGGGGAATGGGGCAAACCCGGCGACCCATGTCATAGATGTCGAGCTTTAATCCGCCCGATTCCAGCAGTTGCACAAGTGTGTCGAAGGGGCGCTCGTGTATGCTCATTTGTTGTGCTTGGGTTGGATGATTGAATGGCTGTCGCTGAGACTTTAATCATAATGACATGAAATCTTGAAATAAGATCTAATAAATTGAAATAGTACGGATTAATAAATTCCGATTACACCCAGTCGATGAGATGATGTTCCCAATCATCCGCGTCCTCTTCACGCACCACCCGGCCGTGGATGGTATGACCTCCGAGGATCATCGGCCCCGTATCGCCCTGGTGATTCAGGGGATGCCAGTCTGGCAGATCCTGCTGCTCCGCCAGGAGCCGATAGGCACAACTGGGAGGCAGCCAGTAAGGGTCTCGCAAGTCGTCAGTGGTCAGGGTGACACAGTTTGGAACCCGGATAGAGCGATCTTTATAGTGGGTGCAGCGACAATGCTCCAGATCCAACAGGTCGCAGACGATATTTGTGAAAAAAATCTCGCTGGTATCTTCATCTTCCAGTTTCTGCAGGCAGCACTTGGCGCAGCCGTCGCACAAGGATTCCCATTGCTCACGGGTCATTTCATCCAGTGAAAGCCGTTTCCAAAATGGGTCTGGTGATTGGGTCATAGTATCAATGTGTCGGGTTGTCATGGGTGGACCAATCCCTATTTTAACCCGATCCGGTCTCAAGGTTGAGGGTGAGGAGGTAAAACGATGCCTGGGTCAATCGGGGGCAAGCCCTAATCTAAGTTGAGCAATGTTCAGTTCCTGGTTGGACCGGATGGATAGAGAAAGCCGGAAATCACGCTGCACGGGCGCTGTCAATACCTCTTATGCACATTTCTCAAGGAACGGTGACGTTAATGATAATTTAATGTAGTGATTTAATCTTAATTATAAAAAAGTATCTATAACACACTGTAATAAAAAGAAAACAACATATTGTATAGAAATTGCACAATCTAAATGGGGGTCAGACATTACAAGGGCTGGGAGCGTTTTCAAGGACCTTACTCACAAAGTTATCCACAGGATCTGTGGAAATGTTTTTCGCTTTCGAGGGATTGATTGTGGTCATTTTTTCCTATTATCTATCTCAAGCCCCGGTAATGGGCCCAGACTGTGCCGTTGCGAGGGTCATCTCGGAAGGAACAGGTTGCTGCGGTTAGCCAAAGGGATTCTGAGTGAGGAATCAGGCTAAACAAAAGACATCAGCCAGGGCGAATACATTCTTTGCCTCACGCTGAACATGCGGTATCAAGTTGCAGGCGATATGCAGACAGACTCAGAGTTGATTGAATCATTTGCGGATGCGCTCTGGATGGAGCGTGGACTGAGTCGCAATACTCTGGCGGCCTATCAGTCGGATCTTCGCAAACTGGCCGACTGGCTGGAATCCGCTGGTAAGCAGGGATTGCCCTGTGTCCGGCGTCAGGATCTTCAATCCTATCTGGCCCATCTGTACGGGCTGAACGTCAAACCCCGTACTTCAGCGCGGTTTCTCTCCTGTGTTCGCCAGTTTTATCAGTACTGCCTGCGCGAGGGGATGCTCGAGGCCGACCCAAGTCTGCGCATCGAGGCGCCTAAACTCGGTCGACCCTTGCCCAAGTCCCTGTCTGAACCCGAGGTCGAAGCCCTGCTCGATGCGCCTGACCTGGAGGATCCAGAAGGTATGCGGGACCGGGCCATGCTGGAGGTGCTCTATGCCACCGGGTTGCGGGTCTCGGAACTGGTCGATCTCAGGCCTGAGCAGGTCAGTCTCAGCCAGGGCGTGATTCGGGTGGTCGGAAAGGGGGGCAAGGAACGCCTGGTGCCCATGGGAGACGAGGCACAAAGCTGGTTGGTGCGCTTTTTATCCGGTCCGAGAGAGATGCTTCTCGGCGCAAGGGTCTGTCAACATCTGTTTCCCACTCGACGCGGCAGCGGGATGACTCGTCAGGCGTTCTGGTATCGCATCAAAAAGCACGCGTCTCAGGCCGGGATTTCTCATCCTGTTTCGCCGCACACGCTGCGGCACGCCTTCGCAACCCATCTGCTGAATCATGGTGCGGACCTGCGGGTGGTGCAGTTACTGCTGGGCCACAGCGATCTGTCCACCACTCAGATTTATACCCATGTGGCTCGTGAGAGGCTGAAAACCCTGCATAGCCGACACCATCCACGAGGCTGATACCGTTCCGAACGGAAAGACTGGGAAGTTACATCCGCATGTTCGTTTGCAAACTAATGTATAATCTCCGCCCTTCACCGGTTGATTGTCAGGTGAATGCAATCAACCTCATGAAATAACAGGAGTTTTTAGATGCCATCTTTCGATATTGTGTCCGAAGTCGATCTGCAGGAAGTGCGCAATGCAGTTGATCAGGCCAATCGCGAGATCGGAACGCGGTTCGATTTCAAAGGGGTCGATGCGCATTTCGACCAGACTGACAACGAGATCACGCTGCGGGCAGAGCAGGAGTTTCAGCTCAACCAGATGATGGATATTTTGCGTCAGAAGCTGGTCAAACGCAGCGTTGATATTGCTGCCATGGACATCCGGGATGTTCAGACCAGTCTCAATGCGGCCCGCCAGACTGTGATCATCAAGCAGGGGATCGAGACGGAGACCGCGAAAAAGATGATCAAGGATATCAAGACCAGCAAGATCAAGGTCCAGTCACAGATCCAGGGCGACCAGGTGAGGGTGACCGGTAAAAAACGGGATGATCTGCAGCAGGTCATCGCACTTTTGCGTCAAGCCGACTACGGACTGCCGCTTCAATACCAGAATTTTCGGGACTGATATCATGAAACCAGCTTTCACACGCACCCTGTCACGGGTTCTGACAGGCGGACTGATTTCGCTGTTATTCCTCACCGGGTTCGCCAAAGCTGAAGAGGCTCCTCCGGCACAGGAGGCGCAGAACATTCGCCAGGGCGTGGCCAACATTATCAAGGATGCTGAGATCACCAGTATTCAGCCTTCAGACGTCGATGGCATGTATGAGGTCATGATGGGTCCTCAACTGTTTTACGTCACCGGGGACGGCCGCTATCTTTTCAGCGGAAAGCTCTACGATCTGGTGGATCGCAAGGACCTCACTTCGCCAAAGGTCGCGCAAGCCAAGGCGCAAGCCATCGAAGCGGTCGGCGAGGATAAGATGGTGGTGTTTGCGCCGGAAAAGACTCTGCATACCATCACTGTATTCACGGATATCGATTGCGGCTATTGTCGCAAACTCCATTCGGAGATTGAGAGCTACAATGATCTTGGTATCCGTGTGCGCTATATGATGTATCCCCGGGCAGGCGTGGGTAGCGAGTCCTATGACAAGGCCGTGTCGGTATTTTGCGCCGACGACCCCAAAGCGGCGATGACCCAGGCGAAGGCCGGTGAAGAGATACCCAAGAAAGCCTGTGACAACCCGGTCAAGCAGCACTATGAATTGGGCAAGTCCCTGGGTGTCAATGGCACCCCTGCGATCTTCCTGGAAAGTGGCGATATGCTGCCCGGATATGTTCCGGCAGAAAAAATGAACAAGATCCTGACGCAACTCGATCTCGAGGAAGCCAAACAGGCTAACAACAAAACACAGTAGCTTTTCAGTATCCGTCCACACGGGGGTGTGGTTTGCGGTGAACGGGGAGTCCGCTTGATTATAGAAGTCGCCATGCGTACCGATAAGGGCAGGGTACGTGATCAGAATGAAGATGCGGTCGGCGGTGATCCGGAGGCAGGGCTTGTGGTGCTGGCAGACGGCATGGGCGGAGCCAATGCGGGTCAACCGAGTTAAGTAAGTTAGTAAGTAATGACTATTTACTGAGGGTGACTAAGTTGGCCGGAG
>JBEVVH010000214.1:0-5584 GCA_040507245.1 Candidatus Thiodiazotropha sp. | reverse complement strand
GCGCCTACGGCTCGTCGGGTTTCCAGTATCGCCTCGCGACTACCGGGGACTACCAGCCTTCGCTTCGCTTTCCCTGGCTGGCAGCGGTCGTGTTTCACGCTGAGCGGGATTCCCCTCGTCACATACCCGTCAACGGCCATCCGTCTACTTCAGGAACATAGCATCAACTGAACCTGCGATAAATCACCTTATGACCCCAGCCACTCTCTGACTGAGGCTTATTTGCGCCAGGTCAGAGGATAACGTCTGTCTCGTCCGTACGCACGCCGGGTGATCTTGATCCCCGGTGGCGCCTGGCGGCGTTTGTACTCATTGCGATCCACCATACCGATGACCCGTGTCACCACGGCGGCATCAAACCCGGCCTCGATAATCTCCCGCCTGCCCTGATCCTGTTCCACATAGCGCTCCAGGATTGCATCGAGCAGCGGATAATCGGGCAAAGAATCGCTGTCTTTCTGATCAGCCGCCAGTTCAGCGGATGGGGGGCGGCCCAACACTCTTTGTGGAATCACCGGAGAACGTTGATTGCGGAACCGGCACAGACGGTACACCAGGGTTTTCGGCACATCCTTGATCGGCGCGAAACCGCCCGCCATGTCCCCGTAGAGGGTTGCGTATCCCACCGACATCTCACTCTTGTTACCGGTGGTCAGGAGTATCCGTCCCTTCTTATTGCTGATCGCCATGAGGATGATGCCCCGGCAACGGGCCTGGATGTTCTCTTCAGTGACATCGGCGGGTTGTCCCTCAAACTCCTCCCTAAGCATTTCCAGAAAAGCATTGAACGCCGGTTCAATGGAGATGGAACGGTAGTGCACACCCAGTGCCTGAGCCTCTTCGATGGCATCCTCGTTGCTCATGTCCGCGGTGTAACGGGAGGGCAGCATCACCACCTCCACATTTTCGGCACCCAGCGCATCCACCGCCAGCGCCAGGGTCAGCGCGGAATCCACGCCCCCCGAGAGGCCGATAATCGCCCCATTGAAGCCGTTTTTTTGCACATAGTCACGCACCCCGAGAACCAGCGCCTCGTAGACCTCGTGCTCCTCCGACATCAGGGGTTCGATGCGGCCGGGCATCGGGGCGAGTGATTGTCCCCGGATCAGCGTCACATCCAGACTGGATTCCTTGAAAAATCCTGCCCGTTGGGTCAACTCGCCCTGGGCATTTACCACGAAGGAGCCGCCGTCGAAGACCAGTTCATCCTGACCGCCCACCAGGTTGGCATAAACGATCGGGATGCCGTTTTCGTTCGCCCGCCGCTGAACCAGGCGCTCCCGCTCCAGTGCCTTGCCACTGTGGAAGGGTGAGGCATTCAGGTTCAACAGCAACTCGGCACCGGCAGCACGGCTCATCGCAGCAGGTTCCGGATCCCAGATATCCTCACATACGCTGAGGCCCACCCGTACGCCATCCACCTCGAAGGTCACCGCTTCGCGGCCCGACGCAAAATAGCGCATCTCGTCGAACACGCTGTAGTTGGGCAGGCGATGCTTTTCATACTCGACCAGCACCTCGCCGCGATGAATCACACCCGCCACGTTATACAAACGTCCTCCCCTGTATCGGGGATATCCGATCACCAGATGGACGTCTCCGGTTGCAGCACAGATCTCCGATACCGCCGTTTCGACCCGTTCGATGAAATGACGACGTAACAGCAGATCCTCGGGTGGATAACCGGTGATGGCCAGTTCCGGAAATACGATGATATGGGTGCCGGGCCTGGCGCCTTGCGCCGAATCGATGATTTTTTGCGCATTCCCTTCGATATCCCCGACGGGAAAGTCCCCCTGAACGACCTGAATACTGAGGTTCAATCGAAAACTCCTGAAAGATAATCCGCCCGGTCCATAAACCAGGCAGCACAGATCTTGTTTAGCAGATCAAAGGATACCCTACTATCAATTGACTCCACAGGGGACATCATAAAGAATTGCCCGGATGGGACTGAGATACATCTTATTCGGCTTGGCGCTATGGGGCATCTACCTCATCGTGCGCCATTTCCAACGCACAAGATCCCTGAGAAAACCCCCATCGTCCAACCGCATGAAATCCGTGGACAGTGTCCAATGCGCCTACTGCGGCTTGCATCTCCCCCGCCAGGAGGCCCTGGAACAAAAGGGACGCTACTACTGTAATCAGGCACACCTCAGCGCGGCCCGCAAAGACTCAAGCTGAAACCATGCTCACCTGGCTTGAGAACCTGGAAAAACGTCTCATCCCGGATGTGACTCAGCTGGAAAACGGCAAGACCCTCCATTGGCGGTCCCTGAGACTCTTCCTGCTGTACCGGATCGTTCTGGCGTTCACCCTGATGTTCTTTTTCTTTTCCGGCAGCGGTCCCTCTTTTCTCGGTACCACCCGTCCGGAACTGTTTTCCCTGGTCATCAGCCTGGATGTGATTCTCTGCATCCTGGCCACCCTGTTCTTCCTGTGGCGCTCACCGGGTCCTGAACACCAAGCGCACCTGGCCCTGTTCGTCGACATTGCGGCAATCACCTTCACGATGCACGCCAGTGGCGGGGTACCCACCGGCATGGGCATGTTGATTGCCGTTTCGATTACCGCCGGCGCCTCCATCATGGGCGGACGTGCAGCACTGCTGTTCGCCGCCCTGGCCGCTCTCGCCGTGTTGACTGACCAGATCCACGCCAGCCTCAGTGATGCCTACCCGCCCCGCTTCGTACAGGCCGGTTTTCTCGGTGCCGTCTATTTCGCCACCGCACTGCTGGCCCTGGTACTGAGTAGCCGGGCCCGGGCGATCCAGCGGCTTGCCGAGGAGCGGGCTCATGAGATCAAGCACATGTCGGAGATCAACGCCTATGTCATCGAGCACATGCATACCGGCGTGCTGGTGATCGACAGCGCCGAAAAGATCCTCATGATGAACAACCCGGCCTGGCACCTGCTCGGCATGCCCTCCGCCACCACCGGCAGCCCCCTGAACCGAGCCTCACCGGAACTCACACACATGTTGCACAAGCGCCGCTCTTCGAAGCGCAGACAGCATCGAACCTTCCGCAGTCACAGACAGGGACCGGACATTCGTGCCCATTTCACCCCACTCAGTGGCAAGGAACACGGGGACATGCTGATCTTTCTCGAAGACACCTCGCAGATCACCCGGGAAGCCCAGCAGATGAAACTCGCCTCTCTGGGCCGACTCACCGCGAGCATTGCCCACGAGATCCGCAATCCGCTGGGTGCTATCAGCCATGCCGCGCAACTGTTCCACGAATCCCCGAATCTGGACAAGGCGGATCGCAGACTCACGGAAATCATCACCACCAATGCTGCCCGAGTGAATCAGGTCATCGAGAACGTGCTGCAGCTTTCGCGCAGGGACCCGGGCAAACCCCAGGTTATCGTGCTCAAATCCTGGCTTCGCAAACTGGCGCAGGAACTGGTAAAACATAACGGCTTCACCGAACAGGAGTTGCTGCTGCAGATTGAACCAGAGAACACCGAGGTGATTGCGGATCCGGAACAGCTGCGTCAGATCGTCACCAACCTGTGCAACAATGCCCGGGAACACTGCAATACCAAGCCCCTGCAATTGCAACTGCTCGGCGGTATGACGCAGGAATTCAGCCATCCGGTGCTGGATGTGGTGGACAATGGACCGGGCATCAAGCCGGATGTCGCGAAACAGATCTTCGAACCCTTTTTCACCACCCGTAACAATGGCACCGGACTGGGACTTTACATTGCCAAAGAACTGAGCGAGACGAACCGGATCCGCCTCGAATACATACCAGGTCCGACCGGCGGCAGCTGCTTCCGCCTCCACTTTGAAAACTGGCAACGCGAGACTCCAAGCGAATGACCCAACCCACCGCACTGATCGTGGATGACGAACCGGATATCTGCGAGCTGCTCGAGATCACCCTGATGCGCATGGGCATTGACGCCCATTCGGTATTCAACCTGAACAGTGCCCGGGATCTGCTGGAAGAGATCAATTTCGATCTGTGCCTGACCGACATGCGCCTGCCGGACGGCAACGGTATCGAGTTGGTACGCCACATCAATCAAAACTACCCGAAACTGCCGGTGGCCATGATTACCGCCCACGGCAACATGGAATCCGCCATCGAAGCACTCAAAGCAGGCGCCTTCGATTTCGTTTCCAAGCCGGTCGACCTCGAGATGCTGCGCAAACTGGTCCAGCAGGCGGTCAAACTCGGCAAAGACCAGGAACAACCCCCGTCGAAGAAAAGCACTGCCTCCGGCGACCAGTCCCCCATGCTGGGCAACTCCCCACCCATGCAGAAAGTCCGACAACTGATCGACAAATTGTCACGCAGTCAGGCACCGATCTATATCAGTGGGGAGTCGGGCACCGGCAAGGAACTGGCCGCCCGACTGATTCACCATCAGGGTCCCCGCTCCGACCATCCTTTCGTCGCCGTCAACTGCGGCGCCATCCCCCACGAACTGATGGAAAGTGAGCTGTTCGGTCACACCAAAGGCAGCTTCACGGGCGCCGTACAGGACCACCAGGGGCTGTTCCGCAACGCGGATGGGGGCACCCTGTTTCTTGACGAGATTGCGGACCTGCCCCTGCATATGCAGGTCAAACTGTTGCGCGCCATCCAGGAAAAACGCATTCGTCCGATCGGCGGTCAGCAGGAGCTTCCCATCGATGTGCGGATCATCTGCGCCACTCATAAGAACCTTAGACAGCTGGTGGAAAGCGGTGACTTTCGACAGGACCTCTACTACCGGATCAATGTCATCGAACTGCCTCTACCCCCGTTGCGGGAACGCATCGAAGACATTCCGCTGCTGGCGCAGCATATCCTGACCCGTATTGCCCGGGAGTCCGGAACCCCAAAATCCAAATTGAGTTCCGTTGCCCTGAAAAAGCTCAAGTGCTACACCTTTCCAGGTAACATCCGGGAACTGGAGAACATACTCGAACGTTCCATCACACTGCACGATGGTCCAAACCTGGAAGCCGAGGATCTGACACTGCCAGAGATCCCCTGTGAACCCCAAGGAGACGAGCTGCTCAACGGGCCACTGGACGACCAGATCGAGGAAGTGGAACGCAAAGCGATCATCGAGGCACTGGAATCAACCCGCTGGAATCGCACCGCTGCCGCCAAAAAACTGGGTATGAGCCTGAGATCCTTGCGCTATCGATTATCCAAACTCGGGATCGAGTAACATGCTTTTGTGAACTTCATCACACTCCCATACGCAATCTTTTTTTCGTTGTGATTCTTTCGACTGCGGTAAGACATCCTTAACTTAGAAACACGGATAAAAAGTGACAAAAAATGTCACTTTTTTACAGCTTCTCGAACTTCAAACCCATTGTTCATGAGTCACAAGATTTGGATCAATACCCGAAACCAGACCCAGACAATCAAGTAATATTCATTATTAACAATCAGTTAACAACAGCGATACGAGAACCCACAGCACCTGCACACAGAATTGGCACGACCCATGCATTATTACTGTCAGCACGGCCAAGAGCAAGCGAGTCTTCGATCTCATGAAAGATTTTGGGACATCCAAGTCCACCAAAATCGATTCGATCTTTGACAGCCTATTAGTGCCCCGG
>JBEVVH010000213.1:0-5617 GCA_040507245.1 Candidatus Thiodiazotropha sp. | reverse complement strand
TCCGCTGCCAGCCAGGGAAAGCGAAGCGAAGGCGGGTAGTCCCCGGTAGTCGCGAGGCGATACTGGAAACCCGACGAGCCGTAGGCGCCAAAGGGGATCCAAAGATCGCATCCGAACGCGACGTCCAGTCATTCGGGAGCTGACAACGGAGCGGTGACGAGCTTGCGAAGTCATCGCGTAGTGTCAGTGACCGGGACGGCCGGGGCACTAATAGGCTGTCAAAGATCGAATCGATTTTGGTGGACTTGGATGTCCCAAAATCTTTCATGAGATCGAAGACTCGCTTGTATTTATGCTAGGTTTGTGGATATCGAATGGATCGTCTCTATGACTTGGCGGAATCCAGGTTCCCGATGAATTCCCGGATTCCGCGCCAGTCACGCAGATTACGAAAGCATTCAACAGCCGACACGCCAAGTGCCCGCGATGGGTCGTTGGCGGTTCGGCTCGCCCAACCATCAGCTGCCGGGTCACTTGCCGACCTGTCGCGGAGATGTCGTGAATACGCAAGAACGTACCACCAGTGCGCGTCGGCCCGGGTTTCTGCACCGGGCGGATCTTCAGACTTTGATCGACCGTCTGCACCAGGCGGGTTACCGGGTGCTGGCGCCGCTGCCCCGGGATGGCGGCCTGCAATACCGGGAGCTCACCTCGGTGGCCCAGTTCACCCCCGGGCTGAGCAATGAACAGCGTCCCGGCCACTACCGGCTGCAAGCGGGTCAGGGGGGACGGCTGTTCGACTGGAATCACGGGCCCCAGGGACTCAAGCCGCTGTGCTTCGCCCCCAGCGAGGTGCTGTGGACAGAACAGTCGTCCAAGTTGAGTTTCGAGGCCCGGCTGCCGGAAATGGCGCCCACCGCGGTGATCGGGGTGCGGGCTTGTGATCTGGCGGCGCTGGCCATCCAGGACCGGCATTTTCTGCATCCCGATGCGCCGGATCCCCAATACCGGGCGCGGCGGGAATCCCTGTTTCTGATTGGCGTGGATTGCGCCCACTCCGCAGAGACCTGTTTCTGCGTCTCCACCGGGGATGGCCCGTCGGTCGGGGAAGGACTGGATATCGGCATGGCGGAACTGGATGAAGGCTACCTGCTGTGGGCCGGCTCGGAGCGAGGGCACGCCCTGCTGCAGGCACTCGATACCCACCCCGCGGATGACTCGCAACTGGAGCAGATGCAGCAGCAGACCGATCAGGCCACCGAAGAACAGCAGCGCCAGTTGCCGGCCGCACAGGACCTGATGCGCCTCTACCAGCGCCTGGAACACCTGCATTGGCAGGTGGTGGGGGATCGATGCCTCTCCTGCGGCAACTGCACTGCGGTGTGCCCCACCTGTTTCTGCTACAACGAGATCCACGAGCGCTCCCTGGACGGGCAAAGCGCGCAGCGGTTGCGTGAATGGGACTCCTGTTTCAGCGCCAGCCACAGCAGCATGGGGCATTTCAAGGTGCGTAACGAAACCTCCCAGCGCTACCGCCAGTGGGCCACCCACAAGCTGGCCGGCTGGCAGCTTCAGCAGGGGCGTATCGGCTGCACCGGCTGTGGCCGCTGTATCGCCTGGTGCCCGGTCGGGATCGACCTGGTCCAGGAGGTGAACACCATTTTGTGGGAGGGCAGTATCGATGCCTGATCGTCATCTACCCCGTACCGCAATCATCGACCGGCGGACCCAGGAGTCGCCCACCATCTTCACCCTGCGCATGCAGTTCGAGGATGCGGGCGCTCAGGAGGCGTTCGAGTTCGCCCCCGGGCAGTTCAACATGGTGACCCTGTTCGGCACCGGCGAGATCCCGATCTCCATCGTCAACGATCCCCAGGACAGCCACTTCTTCGACCATACCATCCGCGTGGTGGGGCGGGTCTCGGAGGGTTTGTCGCGGTTGCAGCCCGGCGACCGGGTGGGGGTGCGCGGCCCCTTCGGCCGGGGCTGGCCGGTTGAGGAGGCGCCGGGTCGGGATGTGCTGCTGATCACCGGGGGACTGGGCTGCGCTCCCCTGGTGTCGGTGATCCGTTACCTGATGAAGCGGCGGGAGCAGTTCGGCCACATCCATATCCTGCAGGGTGTAAAGCACGCCAATGACCTGATCTGGCGGGAACAGTACGACGCCTGGGCCCGGGAACCGGATGTCAACGTATTGCTGGCCGCGGACGTGGTTACCCGGGAATGGCATGGGCAGCAGGGCATGGTGACCGAACTGATCAGTCAACTGCATCTGCGCATCGGCCGAACTCTGGTCATGCTGTGTGGTCCGGAATTGATGATGATGGCCGCCATCGCCAACCTGCGCGAGCTGGGTGTCGGCGACCACCAGATCTGGTTCAGCATGGAGCGCAACATGCAGTGCGGCATCGGTCAGTGCGGCCATTGCCAGATCGGCCCCAAGTTCGTATGCCGGGATGGGCCGGTGTTCTGCTATTCGGAGTTGGCGGATTTTGTGGGGGCGAAGGGATTCTGACTTAAGAGTTTTGAGTTGTCAGTTATGAGTTTTTAGTTAAACAGCCTGTGAGCGTAGCGAGCACCGACAACTCAAAACTAAAAACTTAAAACTCATAACTTTTGTTAATGAAGTGTTTTTGGTTTAACTGAAAAAAGGTCTGATCATGCAGAGTGAGAAGCCTAAACTCGCGGTACACAAATTCAGCTCCTGCGACGGCTGTCAGCTGGCCCTGCTGAATCTCGGCGAGCCTTTGCTGCAGTTGCCGGATCTGGTGGAGATCGTGCACTTCGCGGAGGCGGGGCCGAATGCTCCCGACACTCCGGTGGACATTGCGCTGGTGGAGGGCAGTGTCTCCACTCCTGAGGATGTGGAGCGAATCCAGCAGGTGCGCGCGCAGAGCAAACTGCTGGTCACCATCGGCGCCTGCGCCACCGCGGGGGGGATCCAGGCGTTGGCCAACTTCGCCGACCGGCAGAACTGGATGAACGCGGTCTACCCCAATCCCCAGTGGATCGATGTGCTGGGCCGTTCCGAACCCATTGCCCGTTACGTCAAGGTCGATTTCGCGATCCAGGGCTGCCCGGTGACCTCGAAGCAGGTGGTCACCGCATTGCGGGACCTGCTCTCCGGGATCACCCCGAGACCCGAAGTTCAGCCGGTGTGCATGGAGTGCAAGCGCAAGGGACTGGTGTGTACCCTGGTGACCCAGGGCGTCCCCTGCATGGGGCCGGTGACCCTGGCGGGCTGCGGGGCGCTGTGCCCGGCGGCAGGGCGGGGTTGTTACGGCTGTTTCGGACCGGCGGAGCGGGTCAACGATCCTGCGCTGGCGGAGCGTTTCCAATCCATGGGGCTGGAGCGGGACGCGGTGCAGCGGCGGTTTCGATTCATCATGAACAGCGCGCCGGCCTTCCTGGAAGCCGCTCAACGATTGCAGGGTGATAGCGATGGCTGAACACCGAGATGTACATATTCATGTACCGGTCCTGACCCGGGTCGAAGGCGAGGGCGCGCTGGAACTGGATCTGGTGAACGGGAGTATCGAACGCCTCAATCTGAGAATCTTCGAACCCCCGCGGTTGTTCGAAAAGTTCGTCGAGGGATACGAGCGCAACCAGGTCATCGACATGGTGGCGAGGATCTGCGGCATCTGCCCGGTGGCCTACCAGATGAGTGCGGTGCAGGCCTTCGAGCGGCTCTCCGGATTCACCCCGGACCCCTGGGTGCGCGATATGCGGCGGGTGATGTATTGCGGCGAGTGGCTGCAGAGCCATGCCCTGCATGTGCACTTGCTGGCCGCACCGGATTTTCTCGGCTTCGATTCGGCGATCGCCATGGCCGGTGAATACCCGGAGGCGGTGCGGCGCGGCCTGGAACTGCAGAATCTTGGCAACGACCTGATCGCCCTGTTTGGCGGCCGCTCGGTGCACCCGGTGGGTGTGCGGGTGGGTGGTTTTTACCGCGCCCCGGATGCCGCCGATGTGATGCAGGTTCTGGAGCGGTTGCAGCAGGCCCTGCCGAAGGCCGAGGCGCTGGTGAACTGGACCGCGTCCCTGGCGTTTCCCGACGACGAGCAGTCCTTCATCAGTGTCGCCCTGAGCGATCCCGACTGCTACGCGATGGCCGAGGGACAGCTGATCAGCGGTCAGGGACTGGATATCGACATCTGTTATTTCGAAAGCCACTTCAAGGAGATCCAGTCGCCCCATTCGACCGCCCTGCATGCCGAGCTGGACGGGCGGCCCTATCTGACCGGTCCGCTGGCCCGTCTGAACTTGAATTTTCACCAGCTGCCAAGCGCGGTTCGACGGGTGATGGAAGGCTGCGGCATCCATTTCCCCAGCCACAACATGTTTCACAGCATCGTGGCTCGGGCGATCGAGACCCACTTCGCGATCAGCGAGGCGATCCGCCTGCTGGACCACTACCAGGTGCCGGATCAACCTTACCAGGAGGTCAGCCCGGTGGAGGGCAATGCCTTCGGCTGCACCGAGGCTCCCAGGGGAATTCTATGGCATCGCTACGATGTGGATGATCAGGGTATCGTGCAGTATGCGCGGATCGTTCCCCCCACCAGTCAGAACCAGGCCCGTATCGAGGAGGATCTGACCCAGTCCCTGCAGAAACTGGGCTTCGATAAGAGTGACGAAGCCTTGCGGTTGCGGGCCGAGCAGGTGATTCGCAACTACGATCCCTGTATCTCCTGCGCGACCCATTTCCTCAAGCTGAACATCCATCGCCAATGATCCGCATCATTGGCGTCGGATCGCCCTTCGGCGCCGATCGACTTGGCTGGGCGGCCATCGATCATCTACAGACCCGCGCCGTGGATGGCTGTGAACTGATCAAACTCGACCGGCCGGGTCCCGGACTGCTGCATTATCTGGATGGGGCGCAGCAGGTGGTGATCATCGATGCAGTTGCGCAAGGCCTGCCTGCGGGCGAGTCGATGCTGATCTCTCCACAGGCTCTGGCGGATCCGGCTGAACAGACCTCCTGCCATGGTTTTGGCGTGGCAGAGGCTTTGGCGCTGGCACAGAGCCTGGGCAGTCTGCCTGCACACGTCGACCTGATCGGTATCGGGGCCGGGCAGGATCTTGCTGAGCTTCCCGCTTTGAATGTCTCGCAGCTGGAGTCTCTGCTCAGACAGCTGAATATCCGTTTCAAGCACCATTGAATTCAAAAAAGTTTTGAGTTGTTAGTGATGAGTTTTGAGTTTATGTGTTCGCTGCGCTCACGGATTCTATGTCCCCCTCTCCCTGGCCCTCTCCCGCGAGGGGAGAGGGGAAGACCTTTTCGAGTGCGTAGTACATCTCTCGTTCCCACGCTCTGCGTGGGAACGCAGACCCGAGTTTGCAAATGCCAAACAGGTTTGGGCAATCCAATGTGATGTCGATACGCATTCCCACGCAGAGCGTGGGAACGAGGAAAACTGCATTGATCTTCGCGCGCGAGAGGAGAAGGGAAATGCTGGGAGCGTTTGTCTGTCCCACGGTTCTTCACTGTCTGCCGGATCCCGGGTTCCGCGATGCTCCACCCTGGCTACTCGGGTGAGTTTCACGCCTCTTGAAATACCCGTTTGTCCCGATAAATGTAGCCCGATGTAATGGTCTCCTCCCCTCTCACGAACGGCGTCGTAATGCGCCATGATTGAAGTTGCTGTCAATCAAAATGAGAAGAGGA
>JBEVVH010000212.1:0-5674 GCA_040507245.1 Candidatus Thiodiazotropha sp. | reverse complement strand
GCGCCTACGGCACGTCGGGTTTCCAGTATCGCCTCGCGACTACCGGGGACTACCAGCCTTCGCTTCGCTTTCCCTGGCTGGCAGCGTTTGACGGCGAGTTACCGGACGGCGCGGAATTCGGCAACGCCCTGGCCAACCTGGGTGACCTGAATGAAGACGGATACGATGAACTGGCAGTAGGCGCCGAGGGCATGGATGACGGGGGTTCGGACAGGGGTGCGGTGTGGATACTGTTTCTTCAGGGTGACGGCAGTGTCATCTCCTCATCGAGGATATCCGATACCAAGGGTGGCTTTGATGGCAAACTGGACAACGCCGACCGGTTCGGCTGCGCCATCACCAATAGCGGAGACCTGGATGCTGACGGCCTCGATGATCTCGCGGTCGGCGCCTGTGGTGACGATGATGGAGGCAGCAACAAGGGGGCGACCTGGATTCTCTACATGGCCGGAATCGATACCCATATCGACACCAGCGGAGGCATCATATTCGGTCAGTTCTGATGAATGATCCGCTGATTGCGTCCCCGCTCCTTGGCATCGTACATGGCACGATCCGCCTCTGCGTAGAGGATATCGACCAGGGTGCTTGAGGACAGCGCGGGATCCGCATCATCCGCCAGGGAGGTCCAGAGCACTGCCCAATCTCAGCAACCGCTCCTGTATCCGTTGCGCCATCAGATCGGCGCCTTCGACGCCGGTTTCCGGCAACATGATCACAAACTCTTCACCACCCATGCGTGCGAGCATGTCCCCACCCCGCACCTCTTCACCAAACAGCTGTGCCAGCGTGACCAGAACCTGGTCCCCTTTCTGATGTCCCCAGCGATCATTGATACGTTTGAAATGATCCACATCGATAAGCACCAGGCTGCAGCGTTTCCGATATCGCACAGCACGGGCAACCATGGCGGCCGCTTCGCGAAAGAAATATCGCCGGTTGTTCAAACCGGTCAGTTCATCGATGACCGAAAGCTGCTCGTAACGCTGACGTAACTCGTTGGCTTCGTTCAACGCCTGCTCGAGTTCCCGGGTACGCTGATCGATCATCCGCTCCAGGTCATGGAGCATCCGATGATTGTAGAGTATCTGCCCGAGGCAACTGCTGAACAGGCTCAAGGTATGTTGTTGCCAGGGCTCAAAGAATTCAGGCATGGGATGAGAGGCATTGAGCACACCCAGTACCTGGTTACCCATCTTGATCGGCGCACACACCAGGCTTCCCGGTATGTCCCCGCCGGCTGTGGGTGGGACAACAAAATCGTGACTCTGGGAGCAATCCCGGCAGTATTGCAGCTGGCCGGTTTTATAAGCGATGCCTACGATCCCTTCACCGGGCTTGAAGCTCATCAACGGACGCACACGGTTGACCGATGTCCCATTGAGATGAGCCTGGGAATCGATCATGCCGAGACCTGCGATACAATGCAGCAGATCCCCATCAAAGCGAAACACGGAGCACTGATCGAGGCTCTGGTATCGCACTAATTCGTTCAGCGCCCGATCGATCAGCTGACCTTCATCCACATCTTCCAGATTGATTTGAGAAAGTGCCCGCAGTGCTGATAAGGAGTCAAGCAGACTGAAAAAACGTTCCCGCAGATCCAGTGACGACTGTGTGAACGAAATATTCATCAAACCCCGCGATCAATTAGCCAGCAAACCTGCGATGCCTTTGATCTCCTCTCCTTTCTGAAGAAATCCCCGCTTGATGCCCTGCAAATTTTCCACGGACAGGCCAGTGACATCGGAGAGGTCCATCAGACGCGGCTGTTCAGCCGCCTCATCGTCCCAATCGCATTTCAACCAGCGGGCCACCTGATCCACGATCCGGATCTCCATGGGTAATTGCTCGGAATTATCGGGAGTGAGCTTGCCCGTCTGTTTGATCACATCGATGATGATCCGGGGCAGGTGCCAACGTTCCGCCAGCAGTTCTCCGGCCATGTGCTGATCCAGACCAATGCACTCCACCTGAAGTGTTTCCAGTGGTTTTTCGCTTTGCCGGCTGATTTTGTGAAGAACCTCGGCATAGGCATCAGGAAAGCTGTGGACCAGCACCAGAATTCCGATATTCGCCAGAAGTCCGGTCAGATAGACTGCGTCCTGGTTGGGCCTGCGGGTACTCTCGATGGCCATGCCCACCTGGCGTGAAAGCACCGCCAGATTCAAGGAATCGCGCCAATAGGCTCGCAGATCGAAACCGCTGCAGCGGGAGATGTCGAACACCCCGCTTACCGCAATGCTGAACGCCAGACTCTTGACCATGTTCAGCCCGAGCACCCGGATGATCGCATCCTCCACGGATAACACAGGTAGGGATTGACCAAAGTAAGCCGAATTTGCCAGCCCGAGGACCTTGGCGGAAAGTCCTGGATCCTTATCGATGGTCTCTGCCAGATCCTTGAGGGTAAGATCCTCGTTCCCAAACAGGGTTAACAGGCGCGCAGCCGTTGCTGAAAGTGGCGGCAGATACTGGATCACCAGAACCTGTTGTTTCGCGTGACGCGCAAGATGCATTTTCAAATGACCTTTAATTGGGCGAAACTGCTTGTCTTCTCAATCCTTTAGCGGCTGATTATCAATCAGCTTGATGACTGGAACGTGACACGGGTAGCGAAACTCAACCTTGTGGTGCACCCCATCCACTCATCCATCACCCAGATTTCGATCGGTTATCGTTTTGAAACAGGGTTAGAGCTGATTTGACCGATATCCCAAGTATATGCACTCTGCCCCGTATTTCCCGGGGATTTGCGCCGGATTTTACAATACAGCGTTGGATTAACTCCTGTACGCGTCGTACCGAGCCGCACCCATCGGGTTACGGCAAAGAGAAGCTTAGCGGCCTTCATATTTATTTCGTGTATCTGATACACTAACAAGATACCGGCAAGAGACTTGAGAATCCCTGGGACCCACCCGATCCACATGACTTCCTCTCGCAATCACTGCTATGAATACCCTCATCCGGCTGTGACCACCGATGTGGTGGTTTTCACGATACGGGACAATGCCCTTGAGGTGCTTTTGATTCAGAGAAAAAACCCGCCCTTTCAAGGCATGTGGGCTCTGCCAGGCGGATTCCTGGAAATGGGCGAGGATCTGGAGACCTGCGCCAAGCGGGAACTGCTGGAGGAAACGGGTATCGAAGGGGTCTACCTGGAACAACTCGGCACCTTTGGTGAGCCACAGAGGGATCCCCGCGAACGGGTCATCAGCGTCACCTATTTCGCCCTGACACCTTCGGATCATCTCAAGCCCCAGGCTTCCAGCGATGCCGCTCGAACCGTCTGGTTTCCGTTCACCGCACTGCCTGAACTGGCCTTCGACCATGACCGGATCCTGCGTCTGGCCAGGCAACGACTGGTGGCCAAGCTCAGTTATACAAACATCGCATTACAGATGCTGCCCGCAAGTTTCACCCTCAGCCAACTGCAAACGGTTTATGAAATACTGCTCGACGAATCCCTCGACAAGCGGAATTTCCGCAAGGCCATTCTGGCCCGCAACATCATCCACGAAACCGGAGAAACCCTCCGACAGGGAAACCACAGACCGGCGAAAACTTACCGGAGCATCAACCCGTCACGGGTTGAAATCCTCTCATGACGGCAAAGTTTCGGTTTGCTGTTAACAGGTCCTGGAGAGAATCACATGAATCCTGAATCCTTGAAACTGCCTGAAATCCAGGTCCCGGAACATCCCAAATGGCCAAGCCTGACGGATGCTGAAAAGCAGGCGTTAAAGGCTCGCATCACGGAAAAACTGAAACAGCGCGATGCCGTACTGGTGGCCCACTACTATACCGATGCCGACCTGCAGGCCCTGGCGGAGGAGACCGGTGGCTGTGTCGCGGACTCCCTGGAAATGGCCCGCTTCGGTGCCGCCCAGGATGCTCGAACCCTGGTGGTCTGCGGGGTCCGTTTCATGGGGGAGACGGCGAAGATCCTGAATCCTGAAAAACAGGTCATCATGCCTGACCTGGGCGCCACCTGTTCACTGGACGAGGGCTGTCCGGCGGATCAGTTCACCGCCTTCTGTGATGCCCACCCAGACCACACCGTAGTGGTCTACGCCAACACCAGCGCGGAAGTGAAGGCCCGTTCGGACTGGGTGGTCACCTCCGGAATCGCCCTGCCAATCGTGCAGCACCTGGCGGCCCAGGGTAAAAAGATCCTCTGGGGCCCGGACCGTCACCTGGGCAGCTATGTACAGCGTGTGACCGGTGCGGAGATGCTGATGTGGCCCGGTTCCTGTGTGGTCCACGAGGAATTCAAGTCAGTGGCCCTGGAGAGAATCCGCCACCTGCATCCCGAGGCAGCGGTGCTGGTACATCCGGAATCCCCGGAAAGCGTCATCCAGCAAGCGGACGTGGTCGGTTCCACAACCGCACTCATCAAGGCGGTGGCTGAAATGAAAAATCGTGAATTCATCGTCGCAACGGATGGTGGAATTTTCTATAAAATGCAACAGATGGCGCCGAACAAGCACCTGATTGAGGCCCCCACGGCCGGAGAAGGCGCCACCTGCGTAAGCTGCGCCCACTGCCCCTGGATGGGAATGAATGCCCTGCAGAACCTGGAACAGGTACTGGACAGCGGGCATAACCGGATCGAAATCGACCCGGCGATTCGCGAACGCGCGGTGATACCTATCCAACGGATGCTCGATTTTGCGGCTGAGCACCGGATCGGCATGAAAGACAAAGGCAACGCCTGAGAACCCGTGCGTCAGGGAAACGGAATCATTACCAACTATGAGGAAACCTGCCCGTGAGTGAAACCTTCGATGTCTACTTCTCAGGTGCTCTGCTGAAAGAGAGCGACCCGGATCAGGTCAAACGCAAACTGGCGCAATGTTCAAGCTTGAAGGAGAACACCTGGAGCGCCTGTTCAGAGGCAAGCCGGTGGCTATCAAGCATGGTGTCGACATGGACCGGGCGATCAAGTTCCGGGTCGCGTTTCGCGACGCGGGGGCTCTGGTGGACATCGTTCCCGCCGGTGAACCGCCTCCCGCACCCAAGCCCGCCGCGCCAGCCGTCGCCCGTGAAGCACCACGCCCCAGTGCCCCGAGCAACCCACCTGCCCCACAGGAATCCGGCCTGAGCCTGGCGGAACAGAGCCCATTGGAACTCCCGGAAGGCGAACCGGCTCCGACCATCCCGGTGCCCGATTACGATCTCTCCAAGGCCAGCGGTTTCGATCTGTCCGATTGCACACCGAATATCACCCCGCAACCCCTGCCGGACATCAGTGATCTGGATCTCAACAAACCGGGCACCTGCCTGGATGAGACCCCGGACCCCGAGCCTCTGAGCATCGACACCTCAGACCTGGATCTCGACGCACCGGGCGTTACCCTGGTCGAGTCTCAACCCCAGCCAGCACCTCAGATCAACACCGACGAACTCAGCCTCGGCCCCGCCAATCAGGGCAGCCTGGAAGATGTGCAGAAACCTGTAGAGCCTGCGAAGATCCCGAATATCGACCACCTGGACATCCTCCCCGAGGAAGGACCGGAACCCAAAGGCAAGGCACAGTTCAAGATCGCGGAAGAGTAGCGGACGAATACAGTTTGCGTAGTATTATTAACTCGGCTCAATAATAGGGAGATATTTTAACGGATATCACGTATTATTCCCGGATGGAAAAAATTGATGCACGAACACTAAC
>JBEVVH010000211.1:0-5697 GCA_040507245.1 Candidatus Thiodiazotropha sp. | reverse complement strand
CAAGCACTTCGCGTGGTAATTTTCTTGCATCGATTTTCTCTTCCATGGAAGAGGAGTATATCAGATATACTTAGTCGCCAGGTTAATAGTAGCCATTGAGGAAGAAGTATAGGCAGGCGCGCAAGGTGTAAGCTGAGAACTACTGCTCACAAATATTCTAAAATGTCAATAGATGAATTAAAGGATTAATCACGGCTGGTTATAGTAGGGTGTAATATGTTAACTAATTGTATTATAAGGACAATAAAACGAAGATTGAGTTGGAGAATGGTGGTTGTACGGTATGCGCTACCAGATTTTTGCCTCTTTTTCTTGCTCAGTGCGAGAAAAGGTGAAACGGACCTAAGTGATTCTGTAGTCTTGCAGCCCGGGTGAAGCAACGCGTAACCCGGGAAGGTTCGAAGCCCCAACCCCGGATTCCGCTCTGCTGCACCAGGCAACAGGCATCAAAATCGATGATGCGGTGGTGCATTGTTCCCCCTCTCCCTGTCCCTCTCCCGCAAGGGGAGAGGGGACCCAAAGATCAGGAGTAGCAGCAAACAGCAGTTTGAATCCACAAAACAGATCTAAGCGATCCTGTAGCCCGGGTGAAGCAACGCGTAACCCGGGAAGGTTCGAAGCCCCAACCCCCGGATTCCGCTGCGCTCCATCCGGGCTACATGGGACAGACGCTGACCCCTCTCACGGGTTCTCGTTCCCACGCTCCGCGTGGGAATGCATACCCCGCCCGAATAGAACAGCTTCAATAAGATTGCAGCAACCATGAAGTTGGCGAACCCCATGCAGGGCACTAGAGCCAGAAACAGGATTGAATGACAGGGTTTCGTCGAAGTCGACCATCCTGGCCTCTTTACAAGAGGAGGCCAGGATGTCACTAGAGGGTCAGATGCGGGATCAGAACCACTCCGGCTCAGGCACGCGGTGACGGCGTGAACGCATCCGCTTCGTAATCCAGGGTGGCGAACAGGTCGGTCAGATCCTCCTCGCGTCGGATCAGTTCCACCTGACCATCGGATCTAAGCAGCAACTCCTTCGGCCTGGGCTTGCCATTGTAGTTGAAGCCCATCGCATGACCGTGGGCGCCGGTGTCGTGAATCATCAGGATGTCGCCATCCTCGATTCGGGGCAGGGGTCGCTGAATCGCGAACTTGTCATTGTTCTCGCACAGCGAACCCACCACGTCCACGGTTTCGCCATCGCCCTGCTTGTTGAGCACAGTGATGTGGTGATACGCCCTGTACATGCCGGGACGCATCAATGAGGACATGCAGGAATCCACCCCTACGTAGGTGCGGTAGATCTCCTTGCGGTTGATCGCGCGGGTTACCAGAGCGCCATGGGGACCGGTCATGTAGCGGCCGCTCTCGAGATACAATTTGGGCGCATACCCGTGATGATCCTTGAAGACCTTGAACAGCTCGGTGATCTCACGGCCCATGCTGACGATGTCCAGAGGCTTCTCATTGGGACGATAGGGTATGCCCAGACCGCCGCCAATGTTGATGAATTCGAACGGGCTGCCGAGCTCGGAGGATAGCCAGGCAATCAGGTCGAGCAGCATCCGCGCGGTCTCCACCATGTAGGCATGGTTGAGTTCGTTCGACGCCAGCATGGTATGCAGGCCGAAGCGGCGGGCGCCTCGGGCCTGGGCCTTGCGGTAGGCCTCCAGCAGCTGGTCATGAGACACCCCATATTTCGCCTCCACCGGTTTGCCGATGATGCTGTTGCCGGTGCGCCGTTCCCCCGGGTTGTAACGGAAGCAGATGACTTCCGGCATGTTCGGTACCTTGTCCACCAGGGAGATGTCATCCAGATTCAGGACACAACCCCCGTCGGCTTCCGCGGCGGCGAAATCGCCTGGGCTGGTGTTGTTCGAGGTGAACATGATCAGTTCACTCCGGGCGCCCGCCTGGCGACTCAGGGCCAGTTCCGCGATCGAACTGCAGTCGAATCCGAACCCCAGGTCCTTCATGATCTGCAGAATCGCAGGATTGGGCAGCGCCTTGACCGCGTAATACTCACGGAAGTGCTCGACCCCGGAGAAGGCCTGAATCAGTTGTTCACCGGTTTCGCGGATACCCTTTTCGTCATAGATGTGGAACGGGGTCCCATAATGTTCGACGATCTCCTCGAGAATCGGCGAAAGACGGTTGCTGAAGTCAGTTGATAACGGCACTAGAGTGACTCTCTGATTCTGTTCATGGCTTTCTGCACGTTCTCGAAACTGTTGAACGCACTGATACGAATATATCCCTCGCCACAGCGGCCGAAACCGGCGCCGGGGGTGCAGACCACGCCAGCCTGGTTCAGCAGTTTGTCGAAGAAGTCCCAGGAATCGCCCTTGGCATCGATCCAGATGTAGGGGGAGTTTTCGCCGCCGATGCACTCGAAACCCAATCCTTCCATCTGTTCGCGGATATAGTGGGCATTCTTCATGTAATAGGCCACCAGTTCCTGCACCTGGGCCCGTCCCTCCTCGTTGTAGACCGCCTCGGCCGCCTTTTGCACCGGGTAGGAGACGCTGTTGAACTTGGTGGTGTGGCGACGGTTCCACAAACCGTGGATGGAGATGGCCTCGCCCTGAGCGGTATAGGCCATGCAGTCCTTGGGCACCACCGTGAAGGCGCAACGGGTACCGGTGAATCCTGCAGTCTTGGAGAAGCTGCGGAATTCCACGGCAACTTCCCGGGCTCCCTCGATCTCGTAGATGGAGCGGGGCAGTTCCGGATCCTGGACGAACGCCTCATAGGCCGCATCGAACAGGATCAGTGCCTTGTTCTCGCGGGCATAGTCGACCCATTGCTTGAGCTGTACCTTGGTGGCGGTGGCGCCGGTGGGGTTGTTCGGGAAGCAGAGGTAGATCAGATCCACGGGCTCGCTGGGGAGTTCCGGAATGAAGCCGTTTTCACGGGTACCGTCCAGGTAGGTCAGACCGGTATAGCGGCCTTCACTGGCTGCGCCGGTGCGCCCTGCCATGACGTTGGTGTCCACGTAGACCGGGTAGACCGGATCGGGGATCGCAACCCGGATGTCGGTGGAGAAGATTTCCTGAAAGTTGCCGGAATCGCACTTGGCGCCGTCACTGACAAAGATCTCATCCGCATCGATCGGACAGCTGCGGGACTGGAAATCCCCTTTGGCGATGGCTTCACGCAGGAAGTCGTAGCCCTGTTCTGGGCCGTATCCGTGGAAGGTCGCGTCCTGGGCCATTTCGTCGACTGCCGCATGGAATGCCTTGACGCAGGCGTCCGGAAGTGCGCGGGTCACATCGCCTATGCCCAGACGGATGATGTTCTTGTCCGGGTTCGCCTTCTGAAAGGCGGAGACCCGCTTGGCGATATCTGAGAACAGATAGGAAGCTTGGAGTTTCTTATAGTTCTCATTGATCTTAATCATGATGACACCTCAGGGAACCGAAAAGCGTGCCATTATACAGGCATGGGGCGGCCGGGGGGAGTTTTGAATGAGACTAAATCCGCTCGACTGGCATGCTGTGAGTAAGGAAAAATCAACCTCCGAAGAGCCACGGAATCGACCGGAATTCCACCCGTAGCCCGGGTGGAGCGATGCGTAACCCGGGATCGACCAGTGAGGAAAGGAAGTTGAGTACACACCGACCTTTCCGGGTACTCACGCTAGCGGGGGGAGTCCGTCTATAAAGTGAAGCAAAACGGTTCCATGAGCCAACCACACGAGGATCAACTCCCGGAAATGAGTTGTCCAAACCCTATGATCGGTTATTAAAAAGCTCAGTATACACCTCAGGTTTGAACCCCAGGGTCAAATGTTGGCCATCATCGAGCAAGGGCCGCTTGATGATGCTGGAATGATTCATCATGATCCGTATGGCCCGCTCCTCATCGAGGAGGGACTTTTCCGCTTCGTCCAGCTTGCGCCAGGTGGTGCCTCGCCGATTAAGCAACGCTTCCCAGCCCAATGCTCTGGACCACTCACGCAGGCGGGCTTCATCAACACCCTCCTTCTTATAGTCGTGAAATTCGTATTCGATACCCTGGTCCTTGAGCCAGTTACGGGCCTTTTTAACCGTGTCGCAATTGGCAATGCCGTAAAGTTTGATGGTTTGTGTGATGCTCATCCTGTTTTTTCTACCGTTCAGCCAGATTTAACTTTTCAGGGATCATTCCCGGAGCCAGTTGGTGCTAGTATCCAAATCTCAACAAAAAGAATCCAGGGTTTAGAGAAAAGGATTTTTTCGATGTACGAATTCAAAGATGACGAAGGCTGGCAGGTGAATACTCATCAGAGGTTGATCACCCACCGAAACGGTTTCAAGGCCGAATTCAAAGGTAACAGTATCTACGGGATCAAGCATTTTCCTCTGGAAGCCACTATCCGGGATATCCGGGACATGGTGCTCAAGGCGGAAGAAGTTCTGTCTCGACAGTGACTTAAACCGCAGATTTATGTTTCCGGGTTTACCGCAATCCAAGCGGATTGCGTATCTCGGAACGGTATGGCCGCTCGCTGCGTCCGAGTGCCTGTGGTTGCTACCCAATCGGGACAATATGTTCTTCTGCTGATCCCAGGTGAACAATACCACTGGACTGGGAACAGAACTCATTTCCACCCCCTCACCATCAGCCTGACCTCGCCGGATACCTGTTCCAACTCCGGCTGTATGCCTGTCAAGCGCATACTATCGAGGCTAAGATCACATCCTCTGTCTCATTCCCGACGCAAGGTCGCTGAGCAGGTTCAGGGCACTCGGGGTGGTACATTCGGAAGTTGCCCCAGATAGGTTCGCTCCCACCAGAGCCCGGATTCAGCGTGTGTCTCCGCCGTGGTGAATTGGTAACGATATGCCAGTACCCGAAGGAAGCGGGGGGGGCTGTGAGGAAAAGGATTGCTCTTCAACAACTTCAGCACACTTGGAGCCCCCTCGTGCAGACGTTGCATGAAACGGTCGAACCAGGCCATCTGCAGCGGCTGCTGAGTCGGCACGAACCACAGCATCCAGTCCAGCCTGGGCTGGTGGGGGATATTGAAAACCGGTGGCTGCGCCGGGTCATCTGGCTTGTAGCGAAACTCATAGGTCGACCAGTGCTCACCATCCTCCGATCCCTGAATGATCAGTTCCTGACGTTCCGTCTGCATGGTCGGAAAGATATGGAAACCCTGTCCCAGTCCAAAGCGCCGCACCTGATCGACTCCGGATTGAACTGCCTCGGGCAATGTCGCCCAACCGATGCGTGACGCAGTATGCAGCAGACTGACCGGGAGGACGATCAGGAAACAAGCGGTGATCAGGGTGTTACGTAACCTGCCAGGTTTGACAGATTCAACCGGAGTTGACGGCGAAGGCCGGAAGCGGTCCGGGAGTATGGGGGCCAGAACCCGGTCGTTGAGCAGAAACAGGCACAGGGCGATGGTCAGGAAATTAATGAAGTTGTGATTGCTTGTGGCCAGAATCAGCACCTGCATGAGCACCGTAATGGCCGCGGCAAAATAGCGGAACTTCGGGGTGAGAAAGATGAAAAAAGGGACCACCAACTCACTGAACAGGGTCAGGCCTACACCCGCCTGTAACAGCCATTCGGGCAACTGATGGGCATACCAGGCGCCGATATGGGGTAGTGGTTGGGTCTCGAACAAGCGAGTCTTCGATCTCATGAAAGATTTTGGGACATCCAAGTCCACCAAAATCGATTCGATCTTTGACAGCCTATTAGTGCCCCG
>JBEVVH010000210.1:0-5770 GCA_040507245.1 Candidatus Thiodiazotropha sp. | reverse complement strand
TTGGCGCCTACGGCTCGTCGGGTTTCCAGTATCGCCTCGCGACTACCGGGGACTACCAGCCTTCGCTTCGCTTTCCCTGGCTGGCAGCGTAAGCCTCGTGCATGCCATTCAAAAAGTCATGTGTATTCGCGTGCTGGATTTGAGTTCCGAAACTTGAGTTGTAAAATCCCGGCAGCAACGCTTGGGCAGAATCAGGCCCAGGTCTCCCTCAGTTCCGTTCGGTGCAGCGCCAGCCATTGCAGAGCCATGATGATACTGGTCGAGTTTGCCCGTCCCCCGTATAGCTCGGCAATCGCCGCATCCGCCTCCATCACCACGACCCGGATATCCTCCCCCTCATGGTCCAGGCCATGTACGCCACCGGCCCGGGAGGCATCCACTTCGCCGCAGTAGAGCTTGATCCGGTCAACGGAGATTCCGGGGCTGACCATGAATTCGCAGATCCTGACCAGTCGCCCGATCTTGCAATCGGCCTCCTCCAGAGCCTCACGCCGGGCCACCGATTCTTCCCCCTCACCATCCGTCTGAAGACCACCGATGGTCTCCAGCAGCCAGGGGGATTCCAGGTAGCCCACCGCACCGATGCGGAACTGTTCCACCAGGACCACCTGGTCACGCTTCGGGTCATACAACAGCACCGATACCGCACCAATCTCCTCGAGTCTCTCCCGTATCAGGGGTTGGCTCTCACCGCCCTGGAAGAGTTCGTGTTTGAGTTCGTAACGATGCACTTTGAGAAAGCCCCGGAAGACGGATTCACGGTTGAGGATCTGATATTGATAGTTCATTTGAAATCGTGATGCCTTTGGGATGCAAACCGGCTGCGCGTTCTGCCACAGATTACGCGATTTCACCCACTTTGCCATCGGCGTTTTTTCACCAAAGAACGTTATTTCAACAACTTATGATCTGGCCCCGTTATTGCTTTCTTAGCGGACGGACTCGTGCGTCTGAACCGGGTGGCTTTCCGCTCAACAGCCGGGCGCGAGATGACACTGACAGAGCGTAGCGAAACGGACCTATTATGAATGTTGCTGAATTGATCACCAAAGGCGGACCGGTAATCTGGATTCTTGTGGCTTACTCCTCGATCGGACTGGCCATCGTGCTGGAGCGATACTTTCTTTTCCTGCGTCTGCGCAAACTCCCGAAAGCCTGGCTTTCGAAGCTCAACCACCTGCTCGAACAAACGGACGCAGCGCAGCAGGTGGAGACATTGAAGGGACCGGAAGCGAATATCCTGCGCGGCATGATCGAGGCAGAATCTCAGGGGGTCGTGGATCTCAAAGGTGTGGGAAACCGCATTCGGGCTTCCGAGCTGCAGCGCATGGAATTTGGCTTGCGCACCCTGTCGATACTCGGCAACACGGCACCCCTGCTCGGCCTGCTCGGCACCATCACCGGTATGATCAAGGCCTTCATGGTCATCGAACAGGCCGGTGGCAAAGTGGACGCGCAGGCGCTGGCAGGAGGAATCTGGGAAGCCATGATCACCACCGGGGTAGGACTGGCGGTAGCGATACCCTTGCTGCTTTTGTTGCACTTCCTGGAGGGTAGCCTGGAACGCTGGGCCAGCAGAATGGAACGGGCAATCGCCCTGCTCCTGGAACGCCGCAGTCAGCAACCGGCATCAGAATCCATGCAAGCCCCCAGTCACCGTTGGGAGAACATCACCGATGGCGTATGAGGTTCGGCGGCGCTCCAGTCAGGTGTTCAATCTCACCCCATTGATCGACATCGTCTTCCTGCTGCTGGTTTTCTTCATGCTGACCGCCCATTTCATCGAGGATCAGGCGATCGACATTCAACTGCCCGAGGCGCAGAGCAGTCAGCCCAGCGTCGAGGACGATACTGTCGAGGTGGCCCTGTTGCCGAACGGGCAGATCATGGTCGATGGGAACGCCACCGAGATGGACGACCTGGAAGAGACCCTGCGCGGTGCACTGCATGCCCCTGGAAAGCGCTTCGTGCGCCTCAAAGGTGATCGAAATGCCTACTTTGGAACGGGCATCAGGATCATCGATGCGGCACGTAGTGCGGGTGCCGAATCCCTCGACATCCTCACCGACAAACCATGATCGAAGGCATCTACGGCTGGCGCTTGCTTGCCATCCTGACCTCTGCGCTGGTGCATGGCATGATGATCCTGCAATGGTCAGACCAGTGCATCGAACAAGCCGCACTGGATCGACCCAAGATCGAACCGGTGGTGGTGCATTTGAATTTTCCGGAGCCTGAGCCGGAGGTGATCCCGCAAATCGCGCAACAGCCCAAGCCGGTCGTCGAGGAACCCATTGAACCACCGCCCAAGCCAAAACCCAAGCCGAAGCCAAAACCCAAACCAAAACCGACACCCAAGAAGCAGGTGAAAAAACCGCTCCCCCAGCCGACCCCGAAACCGGACCCCAAACCCGTGGAAAAGATCGCGACCAAATCCCGTTCCGCCCCCCCCAAAGCCGCACCCCAGGCGAATCTCCGGGAACAGTATCTGGCCCGTCTGCTGGCCAGAATCGAGGAACACAAGCACTATCCCAACAGTGCTCGACGACGCAATATCCAGGGTAAGGTGCAGGTCAGTTTCAGCCTCAGTTGTGACGGCCGGGTCTCCGAACTCAACGTCGACGGCTCGCACAGCATCCTGCGCAAAGCTGCCAGTGATGCCATTGAGGCCGCCGTCCCCCTGCCCGAAGTACCGACACAGATACCCTGCCCGATGCCGGTTCGATACGCCATGGCCTACTCCCTCGATCACTGATCCCGCGCCTGTCTGCGTAGTGGCCCTCCCTGGCGGCTGATAAACCGGGGTGGTGCGCAAGCGAGACTTCTCTCTATAATGTCGGGAAGCGCTCGAATTGGAGTGGAATCGCGGTATCCCTGCATGCCTGACAGCCGAACCATCCGCCTGGGTTGGACTTTTCTACTGGCGGTGCCTGCACTGATCGGCGGATTACTGGCGATTTTATACTTTTACTTCCCAAACGCCGTCGGAAAACCCCAGCAACCGCTGCACACGGAAGCCAGTGCTGTCGGGGAACCCCGGCGCTTGAAAGCATTTTCCCTCACTGATCAACTGGGCCAGACCTACGACAACCAGAGGCTGCTGGGCCACTGGACCTTCATGAGTTTCGGCTACACCTATTGTCCGGATATCTGTCCCACCACGCTTTCGATCATGAGTGAAGTCAGCAACAGAATCCGCGCTCAGGCGCAGCACGCCCCATTCCAGGTGGTTTTCGTTTCCATCGACCCAGAGCGAGACACCCCGGCACGCCTTGCGGAATATGTCACCTACTTCGACCCGGCGTTTCTTGGGGTGACCGGCACCCAACAGGAACTGCAGAAACTGACCCACCCCCTCGGCATCCTCTACCAGCGGGTGGACACCCAGGACAGCGCCATGGGCTACGTTATGGACCATACCGCCTCGATCATCCTGGTAGATCCCCAGGGCCGTTTTTTCGCCTACTTCCTGCATCCTCACGATGCGGATTCCATCACCCGGGATTTCACCACCATCACCCAATCGGACTGAAAGCCTGTTACCCAGGCGTCCGGCATTTTGCCGTTATCACGATCTGTAATCTGAATCGACCCACAGCATCGGTTGACCCTGTCATGCAAACAACCCACCGCTGAAAGATGGCTGCAATCATCGCCGCCTAGACTCTGCGCTCCCGCAGCCAACCCGCAGAGAGGAAATTCAGATGTTCAACAGACAGATCGTAACCGCACTCGCCGTGTTTGCCCTTTCGGCTCCGGTGATGGCTTATCATTCTGACAATTCACGAAACCAGGATCACAAGGACAGTAAGGGTTATCATTTTGCACTCATCGGTGACACACCTTACGGCGTACCGCCCTACTCGGACTATCCCCCATTCGATAATCTGATCGATGCCCTGAATGATCGTCAGGATCTGCGTTGGGTCATCCATACCGGCGATATCAAAAGCGGTTCCAGCGAATGCAGCGACGCCCTGTTTGAGGATCGCCTCGCACGTTACAACCAGATCAAAATGCCATTCATCTACACCCCGGGTGACAATGAGTGGACCGACTGTCACCGGGTCAAGGCCGGTGAATACCAACCGCTTGAACGCTTGAGCCGGTTGCGCGAAATCTTCTTTGCGGAGCCGGGAAAGACCATCGGCGGCAAACCCCGCAGGGTGGAAACCCAGGCGACCCTGCCGGGATATGAGGAGTTTCCCGAGAATGTACGCTGCTCGAAACAGGGTGTGATCTTCGCGGCACTGCATGTTGTCGGCAGCAACAACGGCCTGGCACCCTTCGACCCGGCTTCCGCCGCGGTGCGCACGGACCAGGATGATGCCGAGGCAGCACGCAGAATCGAGGCGGCGGTCGCCTGGATCCATGACAGTTTCGACCAGGCGGAAAGAACCCGGGCACCCGGAATCCTGTTCATGATGCAGGCCAACCCGGTGCTGGAGGTTGGCTATGCGCTACCGAGTGGTGATGAATTGGCTGCGGCGCGTCTGGGCTTTACCGAGATCCTCGAGGCGCTGGAACAGCGTACCCTGCAATTCGGCAAACCGGTGGTGCTTGCGCATGGGGATTCCCACTATTTTCGCGTCGACAAACCGGGCCTGATCGCAAACAGTTTTGTGCCGAACTTTACCCGGGTGGAAAATTTTGGGGACCAGCGGGTTCACTGGGAGGATGTGCAGGTGGACCCGGACAGTCCTGAGGTGTTTCGTTTTCAACCCATGATCATCGAGGCCAATCACTGATCTCTGTTCCTTTGTATTGTTTCTTCTCTCCCGGCATTGCTTGCCGGGAGAGGATCTGAAACATCATGTTTCCTCTCCGCTACGCACGCTCAGCCCCTGCCTGCCTTGATTGATGACCCCTGACCGGGGTGTTCCGCCGCAACCTGTTCCCCGCAAATCGTGAATTTGACACAACTGGAGTGTGAGTAATCACAACCCTTTGGTTGTGATACGCCCTAGCCTGTTCAACAGACGTAGCCTGACCTGAACCCTTAATGTGAAGCGCACTTCACGAGGAGGCGACAATGAAGCAACGTAATCAATGGCTGTTCGCGGGACTGATCTGCACGATTTGCATCATCGATACCGATACCCTGCTGGGAGACTCAGACACCGATGAGTGGCAAACCCGGCGGTTGATGCACCCGACCCAGGCGGAAGTGCAGTCAGAGCGCGAAGGCCGTATCGAAATCTATCATGGACTGACAGACCGTCAGGTGGGCCAGGCGATGGACCAGCATTTTGCACGGATTCAATCCATGATGTTCACCGGCATCGTGGTCACTGATCCAAAGGGTCAACCGAAGAAGGATTCCGAAACCGGCAAGGTTGTTACAGAAGACGATGGCTGCTGAGAAAACCCCTGCCCCCGTATGATGTCCACTTCGGTGGGTCGCAGGGGTTGCGACAGGTTTCTCTCGAAGCACGCATTCACCGGGTAGCCTGGCACCCCAGGTTGGCCAACCTGCTCTGCTTGCCGAATGCCTCGTAGACGGATAATTTACAGCCGTGAAATCATTCATCATGGCCATCCGCCGGGAGAACAGCACATGAATCAGGCAACCATACTGGGCAAACGCTGGCATTGCGGACAGGAACAAGCGAGTCTTCGATCTCATGAAAGATTTTGGGACATCCAAGTCCACCAAAATCGATTCGATCTTTGACAACCTATTATTAACCCGGCCGTTAAATACAGAGATCGCTATGCGGCGTATGCAATCTTTTGGTGTTCAAAATACTTGCGAACCCGTCCAGGAGTT
>JBEVVH010000209.1:0-5797 GCA_040507245.1 Candidatus Thiodiazotropha sp. | reverse complement strand
CGACCGGGGCACTAATAGGCTGTCAAAGATCGAATCGATTTTGGTGGACTTGGATGTCCCAAAATCTTTCATGAGATCGAAGACTCGCTTGTGTTATTCCCCCCACCGGCGGGTAACCCACGAGGTCAGATGCAGGGTTTCCCAAAACACCCAGGCCCTCCCCGTCACTCTGTCGGGGAGGGCCTGTATACTGGCCGGATACTTAAAAATTGACACTCAAACCGGCTGTGAAGGTACGCCCCTGGTTGACCACGACGGAGATGTCATTCTCATCGTAGCGACCATCATATGAGTCGTAGACTCCATCACCGTCGCTGTCCAGTGTCTTTGAATCCCCGGTACCGCCACGCGCCGTGTTGTAGTAATCCTCATCGAACAGGTTGTCCACCCGGACGAAAAACGACCAGTCCGACTTACCGAAGGCCCGGTCGTAGTTCACCAGGAGGTTGAAGGTCTCATGACCGTCCACCTCGACCTCGTTGATCTCGTCGACATAGTAGGATGAAGTAGCATCCATTTCCCCGGTCACGCTCCAGTGAGTGGCCAGTTTGTAACTCAAACCCAGATTCAGGTGGTGCTTTGGCGTCCTCGGCACCAAGTTGCCCTCGTTGTCATAGTGTTCGATGCAATAGCTGTTGTTGGGATCGAGTTCGGAACAATCCACCAGGCCATTACGCCCGTAGCGGTTACCCAGAAGCAGGTTGAAATTGTCGTATTGGGTGTATTTGGCATCCAGATAGGTATACGCCAGATTCCAGCTGAGCTGAGGAGAAAAGGCACTGCTCAGGGCAACCTCCAGCCCCCGGTTACGCACACCGCCAATATTGTCGTAGTACTCGGTCGTACCATCGGATTCCGAGTATTGGCCGGAGGTGCTCATGATGTAGTCCTTGCGGTCAATCTGGAAAATCGCCACATCCAGGTCCGCTACAGCGCCGAACAGCTCAGCCTTGGTGCGATAGCCGATTTCCAGGTTGATCGCGTGTTCCGGTTCCAGGTCCGGATTGCTGGCGGTGTCCCCGGTGGGGCTGATATCCCCGGCAAACAACTGATTCACCGATGGGGCACGAAAACCGGTCGAGACATTCGCGTAAAGATCCTGATTTTTTGCCAGGGCATAGTTCGAACCCACCCGCCAGGAGGCCACTTTGAAGGTCTTGTTCAGATCCAGATCGCTCATGTTCGAATGGTAATCATATTCGATGTGGTCATAGCGCCCGTTGAGGGTCACCACCCAGGGTTGGGTGAGGCGAAACTTGGTTTCGCCGTAGACCGCGCGCACCGCCTCATCCGTGGTGTCGTCCGAAAGCGGATCTCCGGCGTTAGCGGTGAGATTGCCCCGGCGATCGAACTGATCCTTGGCCGCCTCCACATTGTTCTCGTATCGGTTGGCGCGCAGATCCGCCGCCAGCAGCCAGGCGAAATTTGCGCCACCGGCGCGATATTCCGACTTCAGTCCACGCTGCACCTGGTCGTAGAGATTGAGATTTTCATACTGCCTGGGGTCCACGCTGTTGGGCTTGGAGTAGAACTCGGTTTCGTCGCCGTAGCTGTAGACGTTGACCAGCAGATTGGTGCTGTCGTCAAAGTCCTTGGAGTAGGTGAGAAAGTACTTCGCCAGTTCCACATCATAGTGGTTGGAGTAGTCGTTGTAGCTGTAGATGTCCTCACTCTTGGGATCGTTTTCCGCCGCCTCGACCCCTTTCACCGCACCATGGCTGTTTTTCTCCCGATCCGACATTTCCAAACCCACCGAGAGATCGCTGCTGTCGTCCAGGTAGTACATCAGCTTGCCATTCAGGTACTCGGCGGTGGATGCGGAGTCGTCCCAGTATCCGTCTGTGTGGCGTCTTGATACCTGCAGATGGCCATTCGCAGATTCGTTGGCGAAACCTGCCCGCGCCAGGGCTTTCTCGTAACCGAAGCTGCCCGCCTCGGCGGCGAATGCGAAGCCATCGTAACCCGCTCCGCGCTTGGTGGTGATGATTACCGCGCCAGACAGGGCATCGTCGCCAAACAGGTAGGAGGCGCCGCCCTTGATGACCTTGATCGATTCTATGTTATCCAGATCGATGTTGACCCGACCGGTCCGTTCGAACACCGGCACGCCATCGATGACCACCGCAACACCCGGTTTCTCTCCCATGTAGACCTGGTTCTCGATGCCTCGAATGTGAATCTTCAGGGAATCCCCCGCCTGAAGTTCGGTGGTGATTCCCGGGATGCTTTGCAGCATTTGCTGGATATTTTCCGCATGCGCCTTGTCGATCTTTTCGCCGCTGATCACCGCGATGTTCGACGCTTCATCCCGTTTATTATCGAATTTGTCGTCGATCGTCGTCGACTCGACACGGATCACGTTGAGTTCATCATCCGCAAGCAGTGGCTGCGTGAATCCGATGATAGTAAGCGCCATGGCCCATGGTAAGCGCGCCAAATCTGATACAACCCGTTTTGGCATGTAGTTTCCCCTTTTTCAAATCTGTCCAAATCGAACGGATTCAAAAGGCACAACTCATGCCATTACTTAACATATTGATTAAATGTTGTTTTTTACCCTATTTCCATGCCAAAAACAGGGGATATGACACAAAGATTCTGTCAATTGACACACCACCCGGGCGTATGTCGCGTTCAGTATGAGTTATGCCCACCCTGGCAGCATTGCGGCATGGGGATGTGTGTGCCCTGACGCTGATGGTAGTGATCCACCGCCGTATGGATGCGCTTGAGCATCTCGGTCACGGCTTTTCCTGCGGCCCGGCTCACAGCTTCATTGAGCGCCAGCCAGGCATCCTCTTCGGTATCGTCGCACGCCTCATAGCGCCGCACGGGGGCGTCCCGGTTATAGGCCTTTTCCAATCGACGATTGTCCGCCACATGAGCCTCTTCATGCCGAGTGATCGTCTCGTGCCACTGACGACGCTGATTATTGCAGCCCGCTCCCAATGCAGATTCCGGCTGCCAGTCGATACGCGAACTGACGCTGCTCACACTGAGGCGGATCCGCACCTGGGTAAAGGCGCAGGACCGACCCTGCTCGTCGGTACGGTAGCTTACCCGGTAACCGGTATCCCGGGTTTCGACCTGAACGTGGGTATTCCCGGGTTGCCCGGGATGGTAGCCCGATTCATCCCACACACCGTATTCCTCGATCCGTTCGACCAGATCCTGGCAATCGCCATTGACGATGTTATCCTCGCCGATCTCAATCGCAGACACTCCGGCGCTGACCAAGGATAGAATCAAAGCCGCAGCTCGCATCAGTGCTTTCACGGACATGGGAGTTGATTCTCGATCAGGGGCTGCCGCTCCCACCGGATCACACCCAGTGTTTGCGCCGGAACCAGGCGATCATGCCGAATGCGACCGTGAGCATCACCAGACCCACCAGCCAGGGTCCGTACCAGACACTCAAAAAGGGCATATGGGAAAAGTTCATACCGAACAGCCCGGCCAACAGATTCAATGGCAGAAAAATCGCCGAGATGATGGTGAGGAATTGCAGGATGTCGTTGGTTCGCTGAGTCGTTACGGAGAAATAGATCTGCAGCAGGGCATCGATGTCATGCTGCAACATCACGGCATGGTGGTAAACCCGACGCAGATGCTCCTGCAGATCATTGTAGCGGACCTCCAGACTCACGTCCATCGCCAGGCCGGTCTGATCACGCCACACCTTCAGGACATCCAGCTGGGAATCGATCACCACCTCCAGACGTCGCAACTGTCCCTGCAATCGGATCATGGCGTGCCAATCCACTTTTGCCCCGCCTTGGCGCAGCAGTTGCTCCTGCCAGTCGATCAGCACCTCAGAGGTATCGTCACGATGCTCGAGCAGGCCGTCGATGATCCGGTTCAGCAGCTGGTAGAGCAGCATCGCATTACTGGTGGGAAGATTGCGTCCGTTGTTGCCGAGAAAGCGCTCATGCAGTGGCCGGAACAGGTCGTGATGCTGCGGCCGCACCGTGACGATGACGTTCCCGGTGATCAGAAATGCGATCGGGCAGGTGCGCGGAAACTCCGCCTGGCTGTCAGAACAGATGGCGCGCATGACCAGGAGATCGTAGTCCTCGGTCGCATCGAAGTAGGGGGGATGAGTCGGGTTGAGGGTATCGTTGAGATGGCGCTCGTCGATACGAAATCCCAGGCAACGCTGCAGCTTGTCACTCCACTCCGGGTCGTCACGCAAGGCGTCGACCCAGTAGAAACTATCAAGTGCTTCGGTTGAAGCGCATTCGGCAGACAGTTCAGGGGCTCGATCGGGTGCAAATTTCAGAATTTTCATTGTCACCCCCGCCGACGATATTGTGTGAATATTCCGACCCTGACAGACAGTCTAAAGTGTCCTGGATAAACACGCCACAACAGGCAGGGATCGGCCATCACGCTGTTCCGCCGCTACTTGTCAGGCTTTTTGCGAGAGCCTCTTTTTCACTCCATCCTTGAAACGCCTGACCTTCTCCTCGTCACCGATATCCTGCACGATGGCATTGATCAGTTTCTTTATCTCATTGCCGCTCAATGACACACCCATCGATTTCATGTAGTCCTGGCAGAGGAGTTTCGCGATCGGACCAAGAAACTCCATCGCTTCGCCGGAGACCACTTCGAAAACCAGTTCTCTGTCGAAGGTTCTACCGGAGACCGTCTCTTCTGAGGTAGCTGTTACGGTGACTGATGCAATGGCCTGGGGTGGGGTCGAAAAGCTGTGTGCTTCACGGGTGTTGATGGTACGCAGGATCTCAGGGGTGGTCGGCAACTCCTGTTTACCGATCGCGAGTTTCAACAAAGGGTTGAAACTCATGCGACCACGCTCGATTTCACGAATCGCCTGCAGCGCATCGACACCTCTGAGTTCGCCGAACGCCAGCCAGTAGATTTCGCCGTGATTCAGCACCATTCGTGCTGAGAGGCCGCTCTCCAAATTGTAGAACACCGTACCGCTGGACTTGTCCCGGCACAGGGTGACCAGCGCATGCATAAATCCGCGATGGTCCAGCAAACCTCCGTCGACCATATCCTTCTCCCAGTGAAGCGAATGCGTTGCCGCTTGGATGCTCTCACAGCTCAGGCGCTAGCGATTGAACCGCTCCATTGCCAGACGCACGCTGCTGCCCAGCCGCTCCACCGCCCGTGCCAGATCACCCAGCTCATCACCCCGCGTGGTGTCGCTGATCTGGTAGTCGAAGTTACCTCGGCTGATCGCATCCGCAGCCATGGTCAGCTGGCGAATCGGTTGAGTCAGCTGGCGCGCCACCAGGAACGCTACGACGATCACCAGAATCAGGCTCAACAGCATCAAAAGGCGGGTCTGCTGATTGTAGGTCTGCAGCGCGGAAAAGGCCTCATCATAGTCCTGCTGCACCAACAGGATCCAGCCATGACTTGTCTTACGCATCTGGGAGATGACCTTTTTACCCGCCTCATTGGTATAGATCAGCGACTGAGCATTATTGACCATCAGCGCATTATATCCGGGATGGTCCAGCAGTTTTGTCCGCTCACTGGTGTACTTCTCATTGATGTGTGAGATCACACGTCCGTCCTGGTCCAGAAGGATCGCATAACCGGTATCCCCAAACCGGGTGGTGGCGATCTTATCGGAGATATCCGCCAATGACATACCGATCGCGAGCACACCTTTGGTACGTTGATGCTCATCCTTGATCGGGCTGGATATCACCCGCGCCGGTTTACCCGTGGTTTTATTAACTCGGCTCAATAATAGGGAGATATTTTAACGGATATCACGTATTATTCCCGGATGGAAAAAATTGATGCACGAACACTAACA
>JBEVVH010000208.1:0-5807 GCA_040507245.1 Candidatus Thiodiazotropha sp. | reverse complement strand
AAACCATTACCAATAATCATGAAAGAACCGAGTCGAAGATTGATAGCCAAGATACCCGTTAGTTCTAAACGGGTTTTTCTACAGGCTCGTTTGGTACGGCAAGCCTGTGGTCATCCTGGTTGCCCAGGATATCAGTGAACGCAAGGCTGCCCAGCAGGCGGTGCTGGAAGCGAGCCAGCGATACCAGGCGGTCCTCGATAGTACCAATGACGGATTCTGGCTCGTCGATTCACAGGGCAGGCTGGTGGAGGTGAATGACACCTACTGCAGGCAGTCCGGGTATGTGCGGGAAGAATGTATCGGCATGACGGTCTCTGACCTGGACGTAATCGAGACCCCCGCCAATGTCGCGCAACGTCTCACTGAGATTCGCCATAGTGGCAACGCAATTTTCGAATCACGACATCAGCGAAAAGATGGGTCGCTCTGGCCGGTCGAGGTGTCGATCAGCTATTCACCGGTACAAGGTGGGCGTTTCTTCACTTTTCTCAGGGATATCCGGGATCGTAAAGTGCAGCAGCAACTGGGAAGGCTGCGGAATGCGTTGGCGGAACTGGTATATACCGACGATCAGCAACGGCTGTTGCAGATAGCACTCGATCTGGCCGAAGAGATGACTCAAAGCCGGATCGGTTACTTTCATTTCGTGGCCAGTGAACTCGAGTGGGATGCAGAACCGACCTGGTCAGCCGGAACCAACAACCAGGCCGGCTCCGGCGGGGGCGCGGGTCTTCAATACGCCATGAGTCAAGCCGGGGCCTGGGTAGAATGCGTCAACCAGAGGCAACCCCTGGTCCGCAATGACTACCAGGCGCTGTTGCAAGAGAAGAACTTTTCAGATGGGCATGCTTCACTGCATCGTGAAATGACTGTGCCGGTGCTGAGGGATGGATCCATCGTGGCAGTTCTGGGGGTAGGTAACAAGCCCTATGACTACGACGATCATGATGTATATGTCGCCAGCCGGGTCGCCGACATCACTTACGATTTTGTCGAACGCTATCAGGCGGAGCGGCAGATCCAGTTCATGGCCTACAATGATTTGCTCACCGGCCTGCCTAACCGGCAGTTGTTTGCCGACCGGCTCAGCCAGGCGATCTCGCATATCCACCGTTCGGACAAGTTGCTGGCGATCTGCTATCTGGACCTGGATGGCTTTAAGCCGATCAATGACCGATATGGCCACCAGACCGGTGACCGGCTGCTGGTCAGTCTCGCCAACCGGCTCAAAAAGCATCTGCGTGAAGGGGATACCGTGGCGCGGGTCGGGGGGGACGAGTTCGTTATACTGCTCAATGATCTGGGTAATATCCATCAGGGTGAGGAGATCATCCAGCGGATACTTGAAAGCGTCACCGAACCTTTCGTCGTGGATCGTCATCGCATCTATGTCTCGGCCAGTATTGGAGGGACCTTCCATCCCCTGGATGACGCAGATCTGGACACCCTGTTACGTCACGCGGATCAGGCCATGTACTCGGCCAAGCAGGATGGCCGAAACACCTACAGGCTCTATGATCCGATCAAGGATCAGAAGGTGCATGCCCACCATCGGTTCGTCGAGGAGTTCGAGCAGGGGCTGGAAAAATCCGAAATGCTGCTGCATTACCAGCCACGCATAGATCTGTCTTCCGGTGAGATGGTCAGTGTTGAGGCCTTGGTTCGCTGGCAACATCCCGACAAGGGTTTGCTGATGCCGGGCGACTTTCTTGCGATGATCGCCGACCGGCCCCTGGAGATTGCCCTGGATGAATGGGTGATCAGAGCAGCCCTTGATCAGCATATGCGCTGGCGGGAGCAGGGCCTGTATCTGCATGTGAGTGTGAATCTCAGCACCCTGCACATCCAACAGACGAATTTCCCTGATTTTTTGAAAGCGGTGCTGCAGAACTATCCGGATGATATCGCCCGCTACCTGGAACTGGAGGTGCTCGAAACACGGGCGATCGCAGACACCTACCGGGTGGCGGAGATCATGAATGCCTGTGCCGGTCTTGGCGTGCATTTCTCCCTCGACGATTTCGGAACCGGATATTCCTCGCTGACCTATTTTCATCGTTTACCCATCAGTATCGTCAAGGTGGATCAGCATTTTGTTCAGGATATGCTGAATAATCCGCTCGATCAGGATATTGTCGAAGGTGTCATTCGCATGGCCGAAGCCCTGAAACGTCCTGTGGTGGCTGAGGGTGTGGAGAGCATTGAGCTTGGTTTGATGCTTTCCCAGCTGGGGTGTCAGTTTGCTCAGGGTTACGGTATCGCCGAGCCGATGACGGCCGATGCTTTGATGGAATGGATTGCACAATGGAAGAACGATCAGACATGGCGCGGCCTGACCAGTGTGGTGGGACCGACCGAGTATTACGATCTTAATGTTGCGATTTTTACCCACCGCCGCTGGATGGATCAGGTTCTGGGCAGCTTGAAATCAGAACAGCTGTCCGGGCTGCCAAACATGGACTTCGATACCTGCCAGCTCACGCACTGGTACACAGGCATCGGCGCAACCCGTTTCGGGATGCGTCCTGCCTATGCCTTTATCCAGTCCAAACACCGAGCCTTACACCAGCTTGCCGTGGAACTGGCGGGTGCTGTTGAACGCCGTGATCGTCAGGCCGATATGTCGCGGCTGTTGCTTGAACTGCAAGCGGCGAGTGATGAATTTCTCGCCATGCTGATCAGGCTGGCTGAGTGATCAGGGGTATATTTCCGACCTATCGATTTGCCTAACCGGATCCGAGGGGATGGCTAGCGCCATGACGCAGGACAGGCTGTAACGGTTCAAGCCGTGATGGTGATGATGGGCATGCCCGGTCTGACAGGATCATCAGGATCAGCCCAACTACTCATTCACAAAGGGATAAAAGGGTTCGCTGACATGTTGCGCGGAGGTGGGGTCCTGCATCAGTCGCGCCTTGACGCGGGTCGTGGTCAGACCGGATGCATCGTAAACCCTGGGGAACAACCGGTAGACCCGGCTGGTTTCCCTGGGGCGTCGCCAGGCAGCGGGCTCCAGCCGTTGACGCGTCACCGAAGTCAATGGGAGTTGCAGCAGCCAGGGAGACTGCCAGTCGAGAAAGTCGCGAATCAGTGCCTGCTGCTGTGGATTTGGCCAGCGCTCGCGTAACAGCAATGGCGGAAATCGCTCCGGCGAATAGTGTGTACCTGCATCATCGCTTCCCCCGCCATCAGGATTCCGCTCAATCCAGACTGCAAGCGGACGTTTGCCCGCTGTGAGCCGAACCAGTTCAATGAGCTGCTCCGCGTTTCCGTGGGGTGAAGTGAAGCTTCGGTAGGCCCGACTGTCCGGATACCAAGCCGGTTGGTTGTTGTCGATACGCGGGTCTTCCGGGAGAGCGCTTTCCAGGAGTGCAAGGGGCTCTCCTGTCTCATCCAGCAGCCAGGACTCGAAACGGTCCCGGGGATGGTAGGGAATACTCCCTGATTGCTCGATCAGGGTTCTGACCAGCCGTTCGCCCAGGGTCTCGATCAGGCGCGAGGGCAGGGATCCGCGGATCCGTGAGCGACTCAGGCCCTGGCGATCGTCCCAACTCCCGTAAACCACCTAGGACAGCCCGGTATGGCTGACGATGGCGTCATCATGCACATACAGCTTCCACTGTCGGCCATCCATGGTTTCGGCGATGCCACCGGGGACGGAGACGATTTGTTGCACCCCTTGAAAGGGTGCGAGCAGACGGCGACTGTAGGTCAGGATCTCCATAACCGAATTGTGGATGGGACCTTGGAATTGAACAAGCTGCGATGCCCTGCAGTTTTACAGGTAGGAATATTAAGTGTCTGAAGGCTTGGAACGGACTTGATAATAGTCGATTTTTTTAACAATTTTTTACTGCATGATCAGCTGTTGATATTCAACTATATGAATTATAAGTAATTAAATTAATTGGCAGGGAATCTGCGTTATTAGCATCAAGGCTTCGCTTGGTGGGGGTTTGGACTGGTAGATGCCTGCCCAGACCCACAGCACGCTCCTTGCCCGAATATCTTGAGTCCATAGGTAGAAAGGCAATGGCCGCCTGAAATCCGATCCCCGACTTCAGCTTTGATGAGCTGAAATTAGGGGGCGAGCCGCGTCCGAGGAAGGAGGCGGCTTTTTTTTTGCCTGAAGTTGGGCGCTTCAGGGATAGCTTCGGCAATCCAGTCCCATGCAAGCCATCATTTTGCTGAAGCGAACACGTTTGAAGAAAAGAAAATTGCTTAAATTCTGTAAAGATTAGGAAAAATCGCCGATATAGTCATACACACCGGGAAAATCACTATAAACAAGGACATGAAGTATGGCACCGCTATGGAGACAAGTGGATACTTTGAAAGGGTTGTTATGGGGTATTCTGCTCGTCGCCTGGCCACTGCAATTATACGCACAGCCCAAGTGTCTCTACATCTCTTCCTATCACAAGGGGTATGACTGGTCCGACGGGGTCGAGCGGGGCCTGCGTGGCGGACTTGAAGGTGTCTGTGACCTGAAACAGTTTGATATGGATAGCAAGCGCCGTAAACAGATTGAAGAGATACAGCAGGCGGCTGAGCAAGCCCGGAAATTGATTGAATCCTGGCATCCGGATGTGGTGATCACCGCGGATGACAATGCGATGAAGTATATCGTTCAGCCCTACTACAAGGATCATCCGATTCCATTTGTCTTTTGTGGCATCAACTGGACGGTGGAAGGCTATGGACTTCCTTACAGGAATGCCACCGGAATGGTGGAAGTGGCGCCTGTTGGTGTGATGTTCAATCAGGCAAAGGGTATTCTGAACGGCGCTCAAAATGCCATGTACATCGGTGCCGACACGCTGACGGAACGGAAGAACCTGTCCCGCTTCGAGAAAGCGGCATCGATTGAAGGGGTGGCTTTGGAGCATCGCCTGGTATCAAGCACGGCGGAGTGGCTGGAGGCCTATCGTCAGGCGCAGAGTTTCGATTTTGTGATTATGGGCAGCCAATCCGGAATCAATGACTGGTAGGCGCATCAGGTCGCAGAGGTGGTGCGGGCCGAAACCCGGAGATTGAGTCTCACCAATCACGAATGGATGATGCCCTATACCATCCTGGGTTTTACCAAGATTCCGGAAGAGCAGGGTGAATGGGCCGCGCAGGTGGTCAAGACCGTGCTGAACGGAACGTCACCGGCCGATATTCCGGTGGTCTCGAACCGTAAATGGGAAATCTGGATCAATGACGCCATTCTGGAGCAAAGCGGTATCCGTTTGCCTGACCCATTGATCCGCAAGGCGAAAAAGTTGCGTAAGTGATGGAATTCAGTATCAGGAAATCGGTGTTCACGCGCACCCGAAAAATGTTTCTCGGGTTGTCGGTCCTGCTGGTGTCCGCGCTTTCCTGCATCTATTCTGTAAACCGGGAGATCGATGAACTGGAGCAGAGCTTCATTGCCAAGGCGATGGAGATTCAGCGGGATGTGATACAGCGTGTCGCCAATCTTGATACGGTGCTGACTGCCCTGGTGGGTCAGCATCACTCGAGCGATTTTCTCAGCAGTGCGGAGCAGACCCTGTTTTCCCAGGAAATGCTCAAGGCCTACCCGTTCATTTACTCCATTCTGTATCTCGAACGAGTCAGTGACGCTGAACTAACGGCCTTTGAGCAGCGCATGCATGAGTCCGGGTTCGTCAGTTTTCATCTGGACCTTCAGAATGACATGGAAGCTGGCATGGTTCGGCGAGGTCTGGGCTTTCGCTGCCAGCCAGGGAAAGCGAAGCGAAGGCTGGTAGTCCCCGGTAGTCGCGAGGCGATACTGGAAACCCGACGAGCCGTAGGCGCCA
>JBEVVH010000207.1:0-5814 GCA_040507245.1 Candidatus Thiodiazotropha sp. | reverse complement strand
AACTCCTGGACGGGTTCGCAAGTATTTTGAACACCAAAAGATTGCATACGCCGCATAGCGATCTCTGTATTTAACGGCCGGGTTAATAGTAAACATCTTAAGTGTGCTCCGCCGCTTTCAGTGCCACGGTTTTGATACTTGGCTGACACCGGAGGCAGATGAATCGGGCGGGCAAACCATAGCCACTTCTGCTAAGATGCTTTGAAAATTTCACAATCCTCAAGGGGCTGTTACGTGGCAGTAATCGAACTTACTAAAGAGAACTTTGAATCCACCATTACCGGAAACGGATTTGTAATCATCGACTTCTGGGCGCCGTGGTGCGGGCCATGTCGCTCCTTCGCGCCAACCTACGAGAAAGTTGCAGAGGATCATCCGGATATCGTTTTCGGCAAGGTCAATACAGAGGAAGAACAGGAACTGGCGATGCATTTCCAGGTCCGTTCCATACCGACCCTGATGATTTTCCGCGACAGTATCATTATCTTTTCCCAGCCAGGGGCGCTGCCGGAATCCGCGTTCCGGGAATTGCTGGGCAAAGCCGGTGAACTGGATATGGACGAAGTCAGGGCGCAGATTGAGGCAGAACAGCAAAAAAGCTGATTCTGTTGATCTGACTGGCTTGTCAGCCTACGAGTGATACATCCGGCTGTACTCTGCTGAGGAGGGGCGGCACGGATATCGCTCACCAGGGATTTGCTGCTTGGGAATGCTTCGACGTGGTAAATCGAGGCGTTGTCTGGTTGTGCAGTGCTGTTAACGACACCATCCGCGACTTGACCAGACTCCGGTTTATCTGGTGGCGGGTAAGCCGTAATAAAGTTCAACAATACAATATGGCCGCAGTCATGTGTCATGTCGAGCTGTCAAAACCTTAAGCTCAGCAGCCATTACACCACATGCGATTGCCTTTCCTTTGAAATCACTTCTGTCCGATGCAAAAAAGCCCTGACTATCCCTGGAGTTTCAATCGGTTGTTTACAACACAACCGACCATGGGCATGGTTCTCGACCCGAGTGAAGAAAACTACCGCCTGCTGATGCGGATGGCACCGGATCTGAACCAGATGTCAGGACGAGCGCAGTCCTGCTTGGAGGAAGGTATGGATCTGTATCTCGAGATTCTCGAGCAGACGCCCTACACCAGCTTGATCCACATGACCTACTATTTCAGTCACAGCATAGGTGACTATCCCGATCCGGATGCGATGCTCAGGGTTTATCATGACTCCCGTCAGATCGATGTACTGGATCTGCGCCAATCGGCCTTGCCGCTGCAGAAATGGGGCCACAATCCTACCCGCGCTCAACGCTGGAGAATCAATCTCTTTCTCTCGAAATGGCTCCAGTATTGCCTCAAATCCGGTCACCGGTTCAGCCTGGACAAACGGATTTCCGATGATTGCATGGCAGTGAGTGAAATGCCCTGATAGGTGTATGGAATCACGAGGTATACGATATCTTCGTTAATTAAAAGACTCGCCGAACCGGGTGGATTGGGGTAAATTTAAAACGCTTGAGACTGCAGTCGGACAGCCTGTCTGAGCACTGCCTGCCCGGTTTTCCCGGGGTAGAGGGAAGAGGGACCTGAAGAGATGCAAAAATGATAAAAGTTCTACTGGTTGATGATCACGAACTGATCAGAACCGGGGTCAAAGGAATACTCGATAATTCAGCAGACATAGAGGTGGCGGGCGAGGCCTCGACTGGGGAGGAAGCTATTGATCTGGTTAAGAAAACCTCACCTGATGTTGTTTTGATGGACGTCAACATGCCGGGAATGGGCGGTATAGAGGCGACCCGGCGGGTGTTGCGTGTCAAACCGGATCTTAAGGTCATTGCCCTGACGGTCCTCGATGATGATCCATTTCCGTCACGTCTGCATGAAGTGGGTGCAATGGGTTTTCTCACCAAAGGTTGCCCCGCGGACGAGATGTTGCGGGCGATTCGAGCTGTGCATAACGGCCAGTACTACATTGCCTCCGATGTGGCCAGGAAACACACCCTGACGGAGTGGCAGGGTAACTCTGACAACCCTTTTAAAGTGCTTTCATCCAGGGAGACCCAGGTTCTGTTGCAGATTCTTGAAGGCCAGAAAAACCAGGAAATCTCGGATATCCTTTCACTCAGCCCTAAAACAGTCAGCACCTACCGTCAACGCATTTACGAGAAACTCGATATCAAGAACGATGTTGAACTCACCCGGCTGGCTTACAGACACGGGATCCTCAAGGACAGCGACAAGAACTGATGTCGTTTGATCCCGCCTGTCGACGCTGTCCGCGGCTTGCCGCTTTTCTGTGCCAGGTGCGCAAAGATCACCCCGACTATCACGCGGCTCCTGTGGCGCCTTTCGGAGATGAAATGGCCGATCTGCTGGTGGTCGGACTTGCTCCGGGTATGCACGGTGCAAATGCCAGCGGTAGACCATTCACCGGGGACCACGCCGGAATTCTTCTGTACCAGACCCTGCACGATTTCGGATTTTCAAATCGGCCCGTATCCACAGCCCGGGATGATGGGCTGAAGCTGCGCAACTGCCGCATCACCAACGCGGTCAAGTGCTTGCCGCCTCAGAACAAACCGATCGGTCAGGAGATCAATCAGTGCAATGATTTTCTGAAACGCGAGTTGCAGGAGGTGCCCGAGGGCGGGGTTGTTGTGGCACTGGGTTCAATTGCCCATCAGGCCGTGGTCAAGGCCTTGGGACAGCGCCAGAAAGCCTATCCTTTCTCCCATGCCGGCGAACATCGGTTCGATGATGGCCTGACCTTGATCGATTCCTATCATTGCAGCCGCTACAACACCCAAACCGGCCGATTGACACCGCGGATGTTTCAACAGGTGTTCCGACGCGCCCGGAAGCTGTTGGACAGCTGATTGAATATGCCGGTCGATCGAGCGTGACCGGGTCTCGTCAATCGAACGACCGGGCAGGCCGGCAGGATGCTTTCAGGTCCGTTACCTCCGCAGGGTCTTAATCTTCAGGCTATCGCGCTATCATGGCGCGATGAAAGCCCATGCTCCCAGTCTCCGGACAGTCCAGATTCAGCAGTGGAAGATGAAATGAGTTCCGGGTTCGATCACTCCCGTTTTTTAAAGACATTGACCAGCCGGCCAGGTGTCTATCGCATGCTGGGTGATGCGGGCAAGGTCCTGTACGTCGGTAAGGCAAAAAATCTCAAAAAACGTGTTTCCAGCTACTTTACCAGGAGCCTCAATCGTCGCATCCAGGTGATGGTCTCACAGATCGTCGACATAGAGATTGTTGCCACTCATACCGAAGCTGAGGCGCTGATTCTCGAGAACAACCTGATCAAGTCCCTCAAACCCCGCTACAATGTCCTTCTGAGGGATGATAAAAGCTATCCCTACATCTATTTATCGACGGATCAAACCTATCCCGCACTGTCATTCAAACGCGGTGCGCGGACCGGGAAAGGCCGCTATTTTGGTCCCTATCCCAGCGCCAGTTCTACCCGTGAGACACTCCAATTGCTGCAAAAGCTTTTTCCCGTGCGCCAGTGCGAGGACAGCTTCTACCGCAACCGTTCCAGACCCTGTCTGCAGTATCAGATCAAGCGTTGTACGGCTCCCTGTGTCGGTCTGGTCAGGGAATCGGCTTATCAGGAGGATGTGCAGCATGCCATTCTGTTTCTCGAAGGCAAAACCAACCAGGTCGTGGATGAGCTGGTGCAGCGCATGGAACAAGCGGCAAAAACCCTCGCGTACGAGGAAGCCGCCCGATATCGGGATCAGATCAAGAGCCTGAGACGCACCCAAGAACGCCAGTATGTCAGTGGTGAAGCAGGAGACCTGGACATCGTTGCCCTGGCCAAGAAGGGTAACACGGCGTGTATTCAGGTGTTTTTTATTCGCTCGGGGAGAAATCTGGGGAATAAGTCGTTCTATCCTTCAGTTCCTGCCGGATCAGACAGCCGATCGGTACTGTCTGCATTCGTGTCACAGTACTATCTGGAAAAGCCGGTGCCCAACGAATTGATTCTTAACCTCGAACTTGAGGACCATGATCTGCTCGAAGAGGTTTTAAGCCGTCAGGCGGGACGGCAGGTCAGACTGAGTCACCGGGTCAGGGGGGAAAGGGCACGCTGGCAGACAATGGCGATCAACAATGCCGGTCTGGCACTTCAGGCTCGCATCCATGCCAACAGCGACATGGAATTGAGGCTGGCTACACTCCAGCAGGTGCTTGACCTGGAGGCGGCACCTGAACGAATAGAGTGTTTCGACATCAGTCATACACGGGGCGAGTCGACGGTGGGTTCCTGCGTGGTATTCAATCAGGATGGTCCCCTCAAGTCGGACTATCGCCGTTATAACATCGAAGGGGTGATGGCGGGAGACGACTATGCGGCAATGGGGCAGGTACTGGAACGTCGATACCAGCGAATCAAGAAGGGGGAGGTGCCCTTGCCGGATCTGCTGTTCATCGACGGAGGCAAGGGACAGCTGGCTACGGTCAACGAGCGCTTGCAGGAACTGGGTATTTCCGGACTGACTCTGGTGGGAGTCGCCAAGGGGGTGGACCGGAAAGCAGGAATGGAGCGTCTGTTCTTGTTGGGGCGAAAGGCACCGATTATACTGCCTCCAGATTCACCGGCACTGCACCTTATTCAACAGATCCGCGACGAGGCTCATCGTTTCGCCATAACGGCTCATCGGCAGCGGCGCGCAAAAACCCGGCAACACTCCGTACTCGAGGAGATACCGGGCATCGGACCCAAACGACGTCAACGGCTCATGAAGCAGTTCGGGGGATTACAGGAACTTTCCCGGGCAGGGATTGAGGATATCGCCCGGGTGGAAGGCGTCAGCGTTTCTCTGGCAGAGCAGATCTATCGCGCCTTTCATGATTGAAACCATGATGGAGTGGAAAGGAATTCCTCTGCAGAGCCATCCAGAGAGGTAACTATGTGGAACATCCCCAACATATTGACACTGTTGCGTATCGTGTTGGTGCCAGTGTTTGTGTTGCTGTTCTATCTGCCGGTGGAATGGGCGAGGTTCAGTTGTGCGCTGGTGTTTTCCGTTGCGGCGGTGACTGACTGGCTGGATGGCTATCTGGCGAGAAAATGGGGTCAGGTTTCGCCACTTGGCGCATTTCTTGATCCGGTTGCCGACAAACTCATGGTGGCGGTTTCATTGCTGTTGCTGGTGCAGTCAGAACCCACACCGGCACTGGCCATTCCCGCAGCTGTGATCATTGGCCGTGAGATCACCATCTCAGCCCTGAGAGAGTGGATGGCGGAGTTGGGCGGCCGGGCAATGGTGGCGGTTTCAATGATCGGCAAATTCAAGACTGCTGTTCAGATGGTGGCGATCCTGCTACTGATCTATGACGAACCGCTTTGGGGCATCCCCATCTACACGGTGGGTTTCGTCCTCCTGTATATCGCTGCGATTCTCACCCTCTGGTCCATGGTGCTCTACATCCGTGCCGCCTGGCCCAGCCTGTTGGGTGAGCGACAGGTCAGCGGGACGCTGGAGAGACAGGATCCAGACGTTTGACAGTCTGTCGCTGCCAGCCAGGGAAAGCGAAGCGAAGGCTGGTAGTCCCCGGTAGTCGCGAGGCGATACTGGAAACCCGACGAGCCGTAGGCGCCAAAGGGGATCCAAAGATCGCATCCGAACGCGACGTCCAGTCATTCGGGAGCTGACAACGGAGCGGTGACGAGCTTGCGAAGTCATCGCGTAGTGTCAGTAACCGGGACGGCCGGGGCACTAATAGGCTGTCAAAGATCGAATCGATTTTGGTGGACTTGGATGTCCCAAAATCTTTCATGAGATCGAAGA
>JBEVVH010000206.1:0-5827 GCA_040507245.1 Candidatus Thiodiazotropha sp. | reverse complement strand
ACACTTTCCATGTCGAATTGTATTTTGTCTTTCATGTATCATCTCTTTTAGCCTAAGTTTATAGAAATGACACAGAATTCTGAACACTACCGTGCGCACAGCGCACACCAAAACTCAAAACTCATAACTCAAAACTTGTAAATCCCATGGCAACCGAATCACTAAGCTTCATATTTTTAAACGCAGTCCTGGCCAACAACTTCGTCCTCGCGCTGTTCTTGGGTCTGTGTCCCTTCCTGGGCGTCTCCGGCAAGCTCAACACCGCCCTGCCCATGGGCCTGGCCACCATGTTCGTGATGCTGGTCAGTTCGGTGTGCGCTTATCTGATCAACCTGGTGCTGGTGAGCTTCGAAATCGAATTCCTGCGGCTCATTGCCTATATCGCGGTGATCGCCAGCGCGGTGCAACTGGTGGAGATGACCCTGAAGAAATTCAGCCCGGGACTGTTTCGCTCCCTGGGTATCTTTCTGCCACTGATCACCACCAATTGCGCGATCCTCGGCCTGGCCCTGTTCCAGACCTTCAAGAATTACAACTTTCTTCAATCCCTGGTTTATGCACTGGGCGCCGGTACCGGGTTTATCCTCGCAATCGTGCTGATGGCTGGCCTGCGGGAAAAACTCGAGCTTTCCAATCTGCCCAGCGTTACCCAGGGTGCCGCCGTAAGTCTGATCCTGGGTGGATTACTTTCTCTTTCATTCATGGGGTTTGCCGGCTTGGGAGGTTGAGCCCTTTGCCCAAACCAATCGGATCGCAAGCGAAAATCTGGCATGAAAGCATTTGACAACATCATTAGAGACGAGGCAGCGAAACAGCTATCTGTCCTGTTTTGTTTCTGCATCGATACTGAAGAGAATTGAGGGCCCACTATGCTCGACTATCTCATCGCCATGACACTGATTCCCCTGTTGCTGCTCGGTTGGCTGATCGTTCAGTCGATTGCGCGGCGCTTTTCCAAGCTGCATCCCGAATACGGCCCTCACAGGGAAGAGGGCGGCGGTTGCGGATCGAGCTGTCTTTGCAGTAGCGGCAGCTGCCAACGTCAAGGAGACCACCTCAGAGGTTAACAACAATGAATGAGCCATCCAATCAATCCCAGAACCGAGGGCAAGCGGTGAATGAGCTAATTATCTGGTTCGAAAACCTGAACATGAACGATGTGGAACAGGTGGGCGGCAAGAACGCCTCCCTGGGCGAGATGATCAGCGGGCTGTCTGACGCAGGTGTCAGCGTGCCCGGCGGCTTTGCCACCACCGCCTATGCCTTTCGAGAGTTTCTGCGCCACAATCGCCTGGCGGAACGGATTGATCCCCTGCTGAAGCAGCTTGACGTTGAAGATGTCACCGCGTTGGCCGCGGCCGGTAAGACCGTGCGCGAATGGGTGGTTGAAGCGCCCTTCCCCGAGGAACTGGAAAACGCCGTCACCGCGGCTTATAAGAAACTCACCGGTGATGCTGAAAATCCGCCTTCGGTCGCCGTCCGCTCATCTGCCACCGCAGAAGACCTGCCGGACGCCTCCTTCGCCGGACAGCAGGAGACCTTCCTCAACGTGCAGGGTCTGGACGACGTGCTGATCGCGATCAAGGAGGTTTTCGCCTCGCTGTACAACGATCGCGCCATCTCCTACCGGGTACATCAGGGTTTCGCCCATGAAGAGGTCGCCCTCTCGGCCGGTATTCAGCGCATGGTGCGTTCCGACATCGGTTCCGCCGGAGTCATGTTCACACTCGACACCGAATCCGGCTTCAAGGATGCCGTGTTCATCACCAGTTCCTACGGCCTGGGTGAAACCGTGGTACAGGGCGCGGTGAATCCCGACGAGTTCTACGTCCACAAGGGCAACGTGGAGGCCGGACGGCCGGCGATCCTGCGGCGCAATCTGGGCAGCAAGATGATCAAGATGATCTACGGTAAAGCGGATGAACCCCGGGTGGTCACCGTCGACGTGGACAAGGGCGATCGCCAGCGTTTCTCCCTGACCAGCGAGCAGGTGGAGAGCCTTGCGCAGATGGCCATCACCATCGAAAAACATTATGCACGTCCGATGGACATCGAATGGGGTCTGGACGGTAACGACGGCCAGCTCTACATTCTGCAGGCCCGTCCCGAAACGGTCGAGAGCCGGGTCGACAGCGCCACCGTGGAGCGTTTCCAGCTCGAAGAGCGCGGTAAGGTGCTGGCCCAGGGCCGCGCCATCGGTCAGCGTATCGGCAGCGGTGTGGCCAAGATCATTCACAACGCCAGCGAAATGGCCAAGGTCGAGGCCGGCGACGTCCTCATCACCGACATGACCGATCCGGATTGGGAACCGGTGATGAAGCGCGCTTCCGCCATCGTCACCAATCGGGGCGGACGCACCTGTCATGCAGCGATCATTGCCCGCGAGCTGGGTATCCCCGCTGTAGTGGGCTGCCATGACGCCACCGAAACCCTGCAGGACGGACAGCAGGTCACCGTCTCCTGTTCCGAAGGTGACGACGGCTTCATCTATGAAGGCCTGCTGAAATACACGGTCAGCCAGGGCGATGTGATCGAACTGCCTGATCCTCCCGCCAAGATCATGATGAACGTAGCGAATCCGAGCCGTGCCTTCGCCTTCAGCCGCATCCCCAATTCCGGCATAGGCCTGGCACGCCTAGAGTTCATCATCAACACCACCATTGGCGTACATCCCCGCGCCCTGATGGAGTTCGACAGGCTGCCCGATGACATCAAAGCCAACGTCTCCCAGCAGATGGCCGGTTACGATGATCCGGTCGGTTTCTACGTGGAGAAACTGGTTGAGGGTATCTCAACCCTGGCCGCAGCCTTCAATGGCAAGCCGGTGATCGTGCGCATGTCCGACTTCAAGTCGAACGAATATGCCAATCTGATCGGCGGCAGACTCTATGAGCCTGAGGAAGAGAACCCGATGATCGGTTTCCGCGGCGCCTCACGTTATATCTCAGAGACCTTTCGCCCCTGCTTCGAGCTGGAATGCCAGGCCTTAAAACGGGTGCGCAACGAGATGGGATTCACCAATGTGGAGATCATGATTCCTTTCGTGCGCACCCTCGACGAAGCGTCCGGGGTCATCAAACTGCTGGAACAGAATGGCCTCAAGCGCGGCGAAAACGGACTGCGGGTGATCATGATGTGCGAACTGCCCTCTAATGCCGTGCTCGCGAATGAGTTCCTGGAGTACTTCGACGGCTTCTCCATCGGCTCCAACGACATGACCCAGTTGACCCTCGGGCTCGACCGCGATTCCGGTCTGGTGGCAGGTAGTTTCGATGAACGTAATCCCGCAGTGAAGAAGATGCTCAGCATGGCCATCCAGGCCTGTCGGGACGCAGGCAAGTATGTCGGTATCTGCGGACAGGGACCATCGGATTATCCGGATCTCGCGGAATGGCTGGTGGAGCAGAAAATCACCAGTGTATCCCTGAGCCCGGACACCGTGGTGGAGACCTGGCGCCTGCTGACCGGGTTGCAGAAATAGCAGCCCCAGTCCTGGCCACAAACGAACGCAAATGGTGAATCAGTGACCCAGTAACCCACTGAAGCAAGCCAGTCTTGGGGAGTACGACGAATGGCGTCGTCCCTGATTCCGGCTTGATGCAGCGGGTTGCTGGTATCTGATTTCTAAACACGATGTGGATCCGTACAGACGACTCATATCCACCGCTCGAATGAGTGAGAACCGATGAAGCGCACCATCTATTTCCTGGCCGATCACACCGGCATCACGGTTGAGGCCATGGGGCGTTCCCTGCTGGCTCAGTTCGACGGATTTGAATACGAAAGCGTTCATTGGCCTTTTATCGACAGTCTGGAGAAGGCCCGCAGGGTCGCCGAGAGAATCAACCAGACGACCATGGAGTCCGGGGAAAAACCCATCGTATTCACGACCCTGGTCGATCCCACTATCCGCGACTATTTCAAGAATCTGGACGTCCCGGTAATGGACTTCTTCGAATCCTTTACCAGCCGTCTCGAAGAAGAGCTGGACTTGCCCTCCTCCCATGCTCTGGGCCGGTTCCACACCACTGCCAACAATCGGGCCTATGACCGGCGCATTCATGCCGTGAACTTTGCCCTGAACAACGATGACGGCGCGATCACCAAAAACTACGAAACCTCCGATCTGATCCTGATCGGTGTCTCCCGCAGCGGAAAAACCCCGACCTGCCTGTTTCTCGGACTGCAGCACAGTGTGATGGCCGCCAACTACCCACTGACCGATGACGATCTGATCAGTGACATGCTGCCCAAACCCCTGCGGCCCTACCGCAATAAACTGTTCGGGCTGACCATCGATCCACAGCAACTCCAGCGTATCCGCCAGGAGCGCCGGCCGGACCGCCGTTACTCCTCACTGGAACAGTGTCAGAAAGAGGTCAAACTCGCGGAAGACCTATTCAAGCACTATAAGATTCCCTACCTGGACACCACGTCCATGTCCATCGAGGAGATTTCGGCAAGATTGCTGCAGCATCTGAAGAGCATGAACTGACCCGTCTCCCTGCGCAGCCTGCCAGGGTCTGACATCTTCAAACCTCCACCTTGTAGTTCAAAGTCAATTCATCACCCGTCACTCCGCGGATACCCCAATGCTCCCTGGGGGTTTCGAAGAGGGTGATTTCAACATCCTGATCCTGAATGGCGCAGGCTGTAGCGATGTTCCGGTACAGCGCCCGGATCAGCGCCTTTTTCGCCGACAGGCTGCGCCCCTGAAACAGCGATATCTCGATGATCGTGTACTCACGGCTGCGGTCGTCAGGATAGATGAAGTCCGCCGCATCAAGTGGAATGAAACGTTGAAAGCGCTTTTCGGGAGGATAGTTCAGGGCCTCGACCAAACTGGCCTGGATCGCTTCTGACAGTTTCTCGCGATGGATTTCGATATGCTCTTTACGTGCATAGATTTTGCACTTGAGCCATGTCGCTGTGCCTCCTTCTCTAGAGCCTGTTAACACTAATCCAATATGCCGGTAATCGGAATGGAATACGATTCCTCTCGATATTCGGTTTATAATTTACAGGTATTGGATTACTGGCTACATCCTCTGTAGTTTCAATCCTGCCGATAACAACCAGGATCACAATCCTGCAAAGGGAACGGAACAGCGGACATGAAATCTTGTCCTACCCCGGATGGCGGCAGGCCAAGCGGGTCCAAATAACTATAATCGACCATAAATAATCTATCTTACTTATTGATTATCCATACATTAATGAGATTATCCATAACCAGTTCGGCGAAGCCCGATCAGCAACAGTCGCGCCCAGCGGTCACTCTTCGATGTGCCTGTCGCGGATACCCTGAATGAACTGGCTGATCAGACTCTTTCGCAACGCCCCGGTCCCGATAGCGATCAAATGGACGATCTATATCGGCACCCTGATCACCTTGGTCATGGGTCTGCTCGGTTGGTTTCTGATCACCCAACAGACCAACTTTCACCTCCGCGAGGTGCGGGGATTTGGCAAGGTACTGGTCGAACAGCTGGCGCACTCCGCCAGCGAACCCCTGCTCGCGGATGACCAGTTCAACCTGCTGGGTCTGGTGAGCCGGCAGACTCAGAACGACAATGTGGTGGGCGCCGCGATTGTTCCGGCCGACAAACCCTGGGTGATTTCCGGCAACGTGCCTCATCAACTGCCCACCAACAAGGATCTCAGCCCCATGATCTGGGCCTGGCGGGATGAGGAAAACCGCAGACATGCGGCAATCACGTTTTTCAGTCCCATCACCTTCCAAGCGAGTCTTCGATCTCATGAAAGATTTTGGGACATCCAAGTCCACCAAAATCGATTCGATCTTTGACAGCCTATTAGTGCCCCG
>JBEVVH010000205.1:0-5863 GCA_040507245.1 Candidatus Thiodiazotropha sp. | reverse complement strand
AAGAAACCAAAGCGAGTTGCAAAATACTTCAATCACGAGAAGATTTCTTATGCCGCGTAGCAGATGTATTTTATTGCCGGGTTAATAGTACACACAAGACGGAGTAGTTATCATGTCTCAGTGTTGCAAAGCAGTATCGCTCCCGAGACACAGCAAACAATTTCTCATCTTCATCCACCTGGTTCTTGCAGCCTTCTCGTTCAACGTGAATGCGGAGCATGTGCTGACGACTAACAGTCTCGATTTTGGTGGAGTCGGTCTCAATCAGACCACCACCCAAAGTGTTGGTCTGACCCTCTCGATCCAGACTCATGAGAGCCTGATTCAGTCAATCGACACCACCGGCGACTTCTACATCTCCTATCACAACTGCCCTTTCAACGATCCGACCCCGACGACCTGCACCATCTCTGTCCTGTTCAACCCACAATCGGTTGGCACCATTGAAGGCAATCTGATTATTTCAGGTACTGATCAATATACAGGCACAGCCACACCTTTCACGGAAACCGTTCAGCTGACCGGCATCGGTTTGTTCAGTGAATTGTCCTTCAACATCAACAACGAATTGGATTTCGGGACGGTCGAGGTGAACACCGTCAGTGCACCCATGCAGGTTGTGCTGTCCAATACCGGCAATGGCCCGATCGATCTGACGAATATCGCCATCGCAGCAGGCTTCACCCAGACCAACGACTGCCCGGCCTCAATGCCCGCGGACAGCAGCTGCAGATTCAGCATACGCGCCGCACCCAGCAACGAAATCACTTACAGCGGCTCACTTCAGGTCAATGGGACGGCGCCTCAGGCCGATGTGGTGACCGGCATCAACCTGCTGGTCGAGGGTGCGGGCAGCGAGCTCCCGGTCTCACCCACCAGTCTGCGGCTTGCGGACACGCCGGTTGGCATTACCAGTGACACTCGGCAGATCACGGTCAGTAACCGGGGTTCCGAACCCCTGTACAACATCAGCATGTCCCTGACTGCCCCTTTCAACTTCAATCACGACTGCCCGGCAACCCTGAATCCGACCGATTCGTGCAGTGTATCGGTGAATGCCACCCCCACCACGGCTGGCGACTTCAGCACCAGCCTGGTGATTCAGGGCAGTACGGCGGCAAACGGGACAAAAACCCAGTCTGTAGGTTTGGGCATACATGCCACGCAAGGCGCTCTATCGCTATCGCAGAACGGACTGATCTTTGCCGACACACCAGTCGGCAGTGATGCGCAACCCCAGGTGCTTAGCCTGACCAACGAGGGTGATGCGACGCTCAGCCTGGAGTCTTTCAGCATCGATACCCCTTTCACCCAGACGAACGACTGCGCGGCACAACTCCCGGTGGGTGAAAGCTGTGATGTCACGATCCTGTTTTCACCACTGACCGCGGGCACCCTCCAGGGCAGTTTGACCATCGATACCGATGCAGGCACCAGCAGCGTAACTTTGGCGGGTGTCGCAACGGACAGCAGCAACGTTGACGACCCTGTGGTTCCTCCCCCGGCCGGCAGCATCCTGACCACATCGACGACGGCGTTGCTTTTTCCCGATACCGCTGTGAATCGATCCAGCGCTCCGCAATCATTCAGTGTAACCAATGAAGGTGACACATCGGCCACCCTCAACAGCATTACCCTGGATGCGGATTTCACTCAAACCAGCAACTGCATCGGCTCCCTCGCCGCGGGCGCCCAATGCGAGGTCAGCGTGGTTTTCAATCCCAGCGTCTCTGGCACAGTCAGCAGCACCTTGAGCCTCGATACCAGCCAGGGAACGATCACGGTTTCATTGTCCGGTACCGCACTTGCCGCCACCAGCACCACCCTGCCGGTCATCAGTGACCCGGATGAGATTTCCGAACTGCTCGACCCCTATGTGGGTGAGGATCCCAATGTCGCCGCCACGGGTGATGCAATTGCCGCTGGCTGCGCCAGCGGCCGGGTCAGCGAACGCATGCAACAGGACTGCAATACCCTGATCGTGGCTGCCAGCGATGGAGACTCGGGAACCGCGAACGCACTAAGGGTGATCACTCCCGATGCCTCGGGCAAGGCCAACAATCTATCCCGACTTGGAGACAAGGCCCAGGTGCGCAATCTGGGTGCGCGAATATCGGCCCTGCGCACGGGAGCCCGGGGTCTCTCGTTGAATGGTCTGAACTGGAACATCGATGGGGAATCCCTGTCCCTCGCCACACTCATGAACGCCTATCAAGGCACGCTTCGCAAAGGCGGATCAGCCGGCGACGACGGGGATCTCTACGATGACCGTCTCGGGGTCTTCATCACCGGCAGCATCGGTTCGGGTCGCAAGGATGACACCGCGCTTGAATCCGGTCTCGATTTTGACACCCAGGGCATTACCCTGGGCAGTGATTATCGCATCACGGATCAGTTTATCCTGGGTGGGGCCCTGGGATATGTCGGCACCCGATCGGACCTGTCCAACGACGGCGGCGAACTGGATACCCGGGGTTACAGTCTCAACCTGTACGGAACCTATTTCATTGCATCGGAATTCTTCATCGACTTCACCGCAGGTTATGCTCAAAACCGCTTTGACCAGGCGCGTCGGGTCATCTACCAGCTGGATGATTCGGCCCATGTGAACCAGACCTTTTCAGCGGATTATGATGGTGATTCATACAGTCTGTTCATTGGCTCCGGATACGATCTGAACCGAAATACCTGGAGCTTCGGCCCCCGTCTCGACATCGAGTACATTCGTTCAGACGTGGACAGCTTTCAGGAACAGAGCCGGAGTGCCGATGCCGAAGGCAGTGGCTGGGCAACCCGGGTCGAGGAGATGCAGCAAACCTGGCTGACCCTTAACCTGGGCGGCAGGATCGCTTACACCTACAGCACCGATTGGGGTGTGATGATCCCGTATTTACGACTCGACTGGTTGCACGAATTCAAGGACGATTCACAGACCCTCGAGGCCTATTTCGTCGACGACCCCGATGCCCAGGCCATCGAGATAGTCACCGATGAACCGGACAGGGACTACATGCGCCTGCGCCTTGGAACATCGGCCCAGTTTCAGAACGGACTGGTCGGATTCATCGATTATGGCCAGATCTTTGCCCGGGAGAACTGGAACAGCTGGGATTTCAGTGTCGGTGTTCGTATGGCGTTTTGAGACCCCAAACGGGCCTGTGGCAGCAGAGACTCGCTATACTGATAGTTTGAAGGATAATATTCAGCCGAATTTCGGGTGATCTCGCAGGACGGGCGCGCATCCAGCTCCGGCCGCACAACTGAGCGGAACCGCAATGACCGGTAAAAACCGCATATCGGACCGATTGGCATTGGGTTTTCTTAACCTGATCGTCGGCTTGCCGACCGGAGCGCTGTTGTGGGTCATGCTGAACGGTTTTCCCTGGGCCGCTTCTGCCTGGCTGCCCGCCTCATTTATCTTCTGGTTTACGGGTGTCATGGTTGTACTGGGCATTCTGATGCAGGAGGTGCTGTTCCTGGGCATCTACAGTCGATGCTGGAATTTCCTCATGTACTGGTTCAAAGGCGGGTGGTGACATCTGAGATCACATCGATGCTGCGACGCTGCTTCTGCGGCGGCAACCCGTCGATTCGGATGGGGCGTGTCTGTTTTACTGATTAACCACGTTTGACATCCCGAGATCCTCCCATCAACTACCTTTGGCAAGTATTGGGTTGACGTATTGTTCGCTCACCGGTCATAAGCCCCCCCTCTCCCTGGCCCTCTCCCTCAAGGGGAGAGGGAATGCACGGTTCGAGCTCTGGAGTGATCGAATCGCTGGGTGCTGTAACATAACCTGCAGTACCAGATGCACTCGAACAGCACGCTCCCCCCTCCCTAGCGGGAGTAAGCTGGGGAGAGGAATAACAAATACCCGTGAGCGCAGCGAACTCCTCAACTCAAAACTCATTACCTGCATGCCCGACTCAACACTCCAAATGTCCGTTCATTGTGCCTCGTCAGGGCAGAGCATCCGTTATTGATACCTATAACCTATCACAGTATTCATATCATGAGATTGTACCTATTGTTTTTGCGGCACTATAACTATCCCCAGAGGTCGACACAACAACCCTGTACAAAAGGAGATACACCATGTCAGAAAGCAAATGCCCCTTCCACCACACCTCAGGTGGCGGCACGACCAACCGGGACTGGTGGCCCAACCAGCTGAACCTGGACATCCTGCGTCAGCAGTCCACCAAGTCGGACCCGATGGGCGAGGACTTCGATTACGCTGCGGAATTCGAGAGCCTGGACCTCGAAGCGGTGAAAAACGACCTGCGCGCGGTGATGACCGATTCCCAGGAGTGGTGGCCGGCTGACTTCGGCCACTACGGCCCCCTGTTCATCCGCATGGCCTGGCACAGTGCCGGCACCTACCGCACCGGTGACGGTCGTGGCGGAGCGGGTACCGGCAACCAGCGTTTTGCACCGGTCAATTCCTGGCCGGATAACGTCAACCTGGACAAGGCGCGGCGACTGATCTGGCCGGTCAAGCAGAAGTATGGCCGCAAGATCTCCTGGGCCGATCTGATCATTCTGACCGGCAACGTGGCGCTCGAGTCCATGGGTTTCAAGACCTTTGGATTCGCCGGTGGTCGCAAGGACATCTGGGAACCGGAAAAAGACATCTACTGGGGCATGGAGAACACCTGGCTGGATGACAAGCGTTATTCCGGCGAGCACGAGGACCTGGAGAACCCCCTGGCGGCGGTGCAGATGGGCCTGATCTACGTCAACCCGGAGGGCCCTAACGGCAACCCGGATCCGGTGGCTGCGGCCAAGGATATCCGCGACACCTTCGCACGCATGGCGATGAATGACGAGGAGACCGTGGCGCTGATCGCGGGGGGTCACACCTTCGGCAAGACCCATGGCGCGGGTGATGCGGCGCTGGTCGGACCCGAACCGGAGGCTGCCGGCATCCTGGAGCAGGGATTCGGCTGGAAATCGGGCCACGGCAGCGGCAAGGCCGGGGACACCATCAGCAGCGGCCTGGAGGTCACCTGGACCACCACCCCGACCCAATGGAGCAACAACTTCTTCGAGAATCTGTTCGGCTACGAGTGGGAGTTGAGCAAGAGTCCGGCGGGGGCCCACCATGCTGACCACCGACCTGTCGCTGCGCTTCGACCCGGCCTACGAGAAGATCTCCCGGCGCTTCTACGAGCATCCGGAAGAGTTTGCGGACGCCTTTGCCCGGGCCTGGTTCAAACTGACCCACCGGGACATGGGCCCCCGCTCCCGTTACCTGGGACCGGAAGTGCCCGCGGAAGATCTGATCTGGCAGGATCCGATCCCGGCCGTGGATCACGCGTTGATCGACGATCAGGACATCATCCGGCTGAAGCAGCAGGTCCTGGACTCAGGACTGTCGATCCCGGAACTGGTGTCTGCTGCCTGGGCCTCCGCCTCGACCTTCCGCGGCTCCGACATGCGTGGAGGGGCCAACGGAGCACGTATCCGCCTGGCGCCACAGAAGGACTGGGCAGTGAACCAACCGGAACAGCTCGCCCGGGTGATCGGTACCCTCGAGGGTATCCAGGAAGGGTTCAACCAGTCCGCCCCGGATGGTAAGCGTGTGTCCTTGGCCGACCTGATCGTACTCGCAGGTTGCGCCGCTGTGGAACAGGCGGCGAGCCAGGCCGGGCACGAGGTGTCGGTACCTTTCACCCCGGGCCGGATGGACGCCAGCCAGGCGCAGACCGACGTGGAGGCCTTTGAGGTACTGGAGCCGATCGCGGACGGATTCCGCAACTATTAACTCGACTCAATAATAGGGAGATATTTTAACGGATATCACGTATTATTCCCGGATGGAAAAAATTGATGCACGAACACTAACAAAAGAAACCCAAG
>JBEVVH010000204.1:0-6051 GCA_040507245.1 Candidatus Thiodiazotropha sp. | reverse complement strand
CGGGGCACTAATAGGCTGTCAAAGATCGAATCGATTTTGGTGGACTTGGATGTCCCAAAATCTTTCATGAGATCGAAGACTCGCTTGAAAACGCTATGGATGCCAGGTGGCGACCATGGGCGTTGCGTTTCTGGTCATGTGGCCGATGGCCTATACGGACACCAACGATGTCTGGACCCTGGCCGACCGGGGAGCGCGCCTCAGAGTGGTCGCCGCGGGTGTCGTGACAGAATTGATCATTGCGGTCTGGGCAACCCTGCTGTGGGCTCTGTGGCCGCCCGGCCTCCTGAGGGATATCGCCTTTCTGCTTTCCACCACCACCTGGATCACGACGCTGTTCATCAATGCCAGTCCCTTCATGCGTTTCGACGGGTATTTTTTTCTATCCGACTGGCTGGACATGCCAAACCTGCATCAACGGGCATCCGCTCTCGCCCGCTGGCGCTTGAGGGAGCTGCTGTTTGGATTTCGGACCGACCCGCCCGAGTTCTTTTCCGGGAAACGGACCTGGGGACTGATTCTGTTCGCCTGGCTGACTTGGGCCTACCGCCTCGTCGTGTTCTTCGGCATTGCCCTGCTGGTTTACAACTTCTTCTTCAAAACCCTGGGCATTGTTCTATTTGTTTTCGAGATCTATTTATTCATCCTCCGACCTGTCAGCAAAGAACTCCTGGAGTGGTATCGGCTGTTACCGGTTATCCGGCAACAGCGGCGCAGCTACTGGAGCGCGTTGTCAGCGCTACTTCTGACCCTGATTTTTGCACTGCCCTGGCCGACGGGCGTATCGGCCCCCGCAACCTTGCAGTCCGCCCAGATATTTCCGATCTACGCCGCCGCCAACGCACAACTCACGACAATACCCTGGGGCGAAGGCGACCGAGTGCTTGAAGGCCAGCTTCTGTTCGGCATGGTCTCTCCCGAACTGGAATTGCGCGCCAGGCAGTCGCAAGCGCTGCTCAGGCAACGGCAGTGGGCGCTGGAGGCGGTCTCGTTGGATACCGGGCAGCGAGATGAGTATCAGATACTTGAACAGGCGGTGGGATTGGCAGACTCCGTCGCACAGGACGTTGCAGCGGATATCCGGCGCAACAATCCCCGGGCCGCCTTTACGGGGCGGATGCGTGACCTCAATCCGGATTTGACATCAGGGAGCTGGGTGCATTCCGGAGAGAAACTGGGCAGCCTGATCAAGGATGACAGCTGCGAAGTGCAGGCATACATCGATGAGGCGGATCTCGAAAGAGTCCATCCTGGAGATACCGCCCTGTTCTACACGGATGGCGCGACCGGCGAATCTCTCCGTCTCAAAGTCGTCCAGATCGACGCGGATGCCACACGTGCGTTGCCTCAAGCCCTGCTATCCTCACTGGCCGGAGGCGGCATCAAGGCACGCGAAGCAAACGGCGTCTTTGTTCCGGAATCCGCGGTATACCGCGCTCAGCTCTCCTGCGAGGAGTTCCCGAAAAGCCTGACAGATCACCTATGGCGCGGCCGCGTTGTCATCCATGGAGAGTGGCAGGCGCCGTTGAAGCGATATCTGGAATCGTTTTACTCGCTGCTGATACGCGAAAGCGGAATCGGTTGAGAACACTCGCTTCGAATTCGGAGAAATCAGGAGAAGCCTTTCAACAGCAATTCCCTGCGGGTCAGGTTGAGCGACTCCTGAGTAGCCCCGCAGGGTTTCTCCGCCTCATGGGCCTCTTCCGCCAGGGCGAAACCGTCCATCACCACTTCGGGCGTCTCTTCCCCTCTCAGAATCCGTCCCAGCAGCGCTTCGTCGAACGGATCGGTATCCGGGTTTTCGACCGGCGTCATCAAGGTCTGCATGAAACTTTCAGCGGCCGCCACGGCGTGGTCCTGGTCCATGAATTCATGCATGGGAGAGTAAGGAGAGTGGGTCTGACAGATGCCGATGCCATCGAACTCGTTGACCATGAAGGGAAACTCGTTGGCCGGAAATCGATGGCGGGTCTTGTCCCCCGTTTTCAGGCCGCTCCAGTCCTCACCCTCGGCGGGCAACAGCATCAGGTTCATCATCCAAGGCGTGATCACAATCCCCACCGCACGGCCCTCGAAGGTTTGAAACCCCAGGGTCTCCACCCGCAACGCCGGATTGAGTATCGGAATGCCCTGCATCTGCTCCTGTTCGATGAGCTTGAAGACCGCTTCGACGTTTCGGCTCAGGTTCTCGATCTGGGTCATGGTTTGTGTCTCCACCGCTTTAGGGTTGCGGAACAAATAATTTTTTCCACGTCCCTTATGCTCCGCTCATGTTGGGAAAGTAGTGATCCACATCGATGTCGGCCTCATCGTCCGCCATGATGGCGCTCAGGGCATCCAGCGCTTTGTCGATCTGCTCCGCATACTCTTCGCTGATCACCTCCCGGGCGGAGCCGAGAAAGGTCAGCACCCAGGTACCCGCCGGCAGGGGACCGGTCAGCATCATGTTGATCCGCTCCTCGCCGTTGCGGGTTCGGCAGCGGGAGACGAAATCCCCCGCTTCAAGCACCAGGGCCGGGATACCTATGCACATGTTCGATGTCTCTTTAGCGTCATACGGGATCAGCCGCTTAATCCGGCCGCCGCCTCATACTCGGCCTCCCGCTTCCAGTGGCCGTCGCCGGCCCGGTCGCGGGGTTGCAGTTGCACGCCCAGGGAGGCCAGTTCGTCCACCACCATTTGCACCAGGCCCTCCAGGCCCGCCTCCGCCTCGGGGGTGAGCCCGAGCCGGTTCTCCAGCGAGTGGGGCACCATGCCGACGATGGTCACCTGCTCCGGCGTCTCGCCCTTGAGGGCGAGCAGGGCCAGCAGGTCGGAGACGCCGAGCTGGTGGTTGGAGAGCTTGGTCTGGAAGAAGGCCGGGATCTCCTCGTTGGCAATGCGCACCAGGCTGCCGTAGGGCGCGCCGGTGTTGACCGCGTCGGCGATGATCAGGCTGCTGGCCCCGCGCATGGGCTCGAACAGCTCCATGCCGGTGGTGCCGCCGTCGACCACTTCCACGCCGTCGGGGATATGGTAGCGCTGCTCCAGCTCCTCGACTGCGCGCACGCCGATACCCTCATCCTGCATCAGCACGTTGCCCATGCCGATGACGAGGATTTTGCCGTTGTCAGTCTCTGCCATGGAATACTCCCGCGCTTAGAGCGCCTTGACCTTGACGATTTCCTTCTGCTCGGTGTCGACCATGTGGATGGCGCAGGCGATGCAGGGATCGAAGGAGTGGACGGTGCGCAGCACCTCCAGCGGCTTCTCCGGATCGGCCACCGGATTATCCAGCAGCGAGGACTCGTAGGGACCGATCTGGCCGTCGGCGTCGCGAGGACCGGCGTTCCAGGTGCTCGGCACCACCGCCTGGTAGTTCTTGATCTTGCCGTCCTCGATCACCACCCAGTGCGACAGGGTGCCGCGGGGCGCCTGGTGGAAACCCACGCCCTTGATCTCGCCCTTGGGGAAGACCGGGGCGTTGAAGGTGTCCAGATCGCCGGTGCCGATGTTGTCCACCAGCTTCTGCCACTGATTCTTCAGGGTGTCGATCATCACCGCGCAGCGCACCGCACGGGCGGCATGACGGCCGATGGTGGAGTTGACCGCCGTCAGCGGGATGTCCGGATTGCCGGAGACCGTCTTCAGGGTGGTCATGGCCTGATCGAGATACTTGGTGTAGCCCGCATGGCCGCTGGCCACGCCCACCAGCACGTCGGCCAGGGGACCCACTTCGGCGCGCTTGCCGTAGAAGGTGGGGGCTTTGACCCAGGAGTATTTGCCCTCGTCCTGAAAGTCGGTGTACTCGGGTTCGGTCTCGCCCACCCAGGGGTGCAGCGGCTCGCCGCCGGTGTACCAGGAGTGCTTGGAACTCTCAGCCACGCCGTCGCGGAAGTAGGCGTCGCCAAAGGTGGTGATCGGCTTCAGGCGGTTGATGTCGCCGTCGGCGATATAGCCGCCGGGCAGATCGAAAACCGTACCTTTCGGATCCTGCGGACAGTCGGGCACGCTCAGGTAGTTGTTGACGCCGCCGCCGATACCGGCCCAGTCGAGATAGAAGGTGCCCACCGCCGGCACGTCGACCAGATAGGTCGATTTGATAAACTGCTCGAGCTTGTCGATGAAGCCCTTGATCAGCATCAGCCGTTCCAGGTTGAGCACCGAGGGGGCGTCGAAGCCGATGGAGTTGCTCACCCCGCCCACCGCCACATTCTGGATGTGGGGGCTCTTGCCGCCGAGGATGGCGACGATTTTGTTGGCGTTGTTCTGCACGTCCAGCGCCTGCAGATAATGGGCGACCGCCAGCAGGTTGACCTCGGGCGTCAGCTTCATGGCCGGGTGGCCCCAGTAGCCGCTGGCGAAGGGACCGAGCTGGCCGCTGCCGACGAAGGTCTTCAGCCGCTCCTGCACCGCCTTCATCTCGTGGGGGCCGTTGAGGGGCCAATCGGAAAGGCTCTCCGCCAGCTTGGCGGTCGCCACCGGATCGGCGTCCAGAGCCGAAACCACATCCACCCAGTCCACCGCCGAGAGGTGATAGAAGTGGACCATATGGTCCTGGATCGCATGGGCGGTCTGGATGATGTTGCGGATCAACTGGGCATTGACCGGAATCTCCAGATCCAGGGCGTTTTCCACCGCCCGCACTGAGGTGATGGCGTGAACGGTGGTGCAGACGCCGCAGAAGCGCTGGGTGTAGGTCCAGGCCTCGCGCGGATCGCGGCCGATCAGGATCTTCTCGATGTCGCGCCACATCTGACCGGACGACCAGGCCTTGCTCACCTTGCCGTCATCCACCTCCACATCGATACGCAGGTGGCCTTCGATGCGCGTAATCGGGTCGACAGTAATACGGGTAGTCACGATGGAATCTCCTCAGGGTCAGGCGTGGCTGGCGTTATGCAGCACGGGGAATTTCTTTACGACGAACAGGAAGGCCATGATCTCCAGGGCCACCATGCCGGCGGTCACCATAATCTCCGGCGTGGAGGGGAAATAGCTGTAGCCGGGTCCCGGGTTGTAGGTGATCAAAAAGGCGTTGAACCGATAGAGCGAGCCGGCGAACAGCATCGAGACCGAGGCCCACAGCAGCATCGGGCCATGGGTTCGGAATTTGGCCGAACTCAACACCACCAGCGGAAATACGAACAGAACCGTTTCGACGAGGAACATCAGGCTGCCCAGATCGCCGGCGAAGATCAGCCCCAGTTTGCCGCGCAGGATGATCTCGCCGAAACGAACCGCCAGATAGGCGGCGATCAGGCCGACGATGCCTTTGCCCAGACCGGCCAGCAGCGGTGTCTCCGAGGGACGGCGGAAACCGACGCTGCTGAAGGAGGCCTCGAACACCACCACCGCAAAACCCATGGTCAGGGCGGTGAGGATGGCCAACAGGGGTTGCAACTGCAGCGACTGCCACAGGGGATGCACCTTCCAGCCCATGGCGATCAGCATGGAGCCGAGAGAGGATTGGTGCATGGTGAGCAGCAGCACACCCAGGGCAATGAAAAAGAAGAGCACCTTGTTCAACACCTTCACCGCGCCCTTGGCGCCCAGCTTTTCCAACAGGGTGGGCGCGAACTCGATGCAGAGCACCAGGATGTAGGTGGCCACGCAGAGGCCGACCTCCAGCATCACCGAGTTAAAGTTCATGTGCCAGGGGGTGAAGATGTTGTAGAACTGCCACCAGCGCCCCATGTCGATCATGGCGCCGACACCGCCCAGCCCGTAGCCGAGCAGACTGGCCAGCAGGGCGGGCCGCATCAGCGGATGGTACTGGCCCTTGTTCATGATGTAGACGGTGATCGCCAGGGCGTAGCCGCCGCAGGCCAGGGCCGTGCCCACAACCACGTCATAGACCACCCACACGCCCCAGGCGTAACCGCCGTTGAGGTTGGTGATCAGTCCCATGCCGTGAATGAAACGCTGGGCCAGGAAATAGAGCCCGACTGCGGCGATCACCTCAAGGACGATGAAGGGCAGGGTCAAGCGAGTCTTCGATCTCATGAAAGATTTTGGGACATCCAAGTCCACCAAAATCGATTCGATCTTTGACAGCCTATTAGTGCCCCG
>JBEVVH010000203.1:0-6060 GCA_040507245.1 Candidatus Thiodiazotropha sp. | reverse complement strand
AACTCCTGGACGGGTTCGCAAGTATTTTGAACACCAAAAGATTGCATACGCCGCATAGCGATCTCTGTATTTAACGGCCGGGTTAATATATGTCTTGTTTCAGTGCTCGCTCAACTACACTCGCACGAATTCTCCTCACCACGTTCGGCGCTACCGTTTTGTTCCAGGCTCAGGCCTCGGATGACTGCCCGATCGTCTCCACGCAGGACGTAACCGAGGCTTTCGACAACGGAGCCGTCATGCTTTTACACGCGGATGCTTCCGGCATGTGTTCGTTCGGCCTTCAGGAAGGGGGTTCTCTTTCGGTTCAGGTCGTTTCACAACCCTCTGAGCAGCTCGCTGGTGAGTTATACAAAACCTTCAAGAAGACCGATCAGGAGCGTTTACCCCATGCGGTTGAGCACGACGCCATCGGCGATAAATCCCATCTCGTCATCAGCCCCGAAGGCGCCGAGTCCCCGGAAGTCACTTTCACCGCGCTCAAGAAGGATCAGGTCATCGCGCTTCATTATTACCCTAACAACGAAGAGATGATCAACGACCAAACCGTCTCCGCCCTGCTTGAGCTCGGTAAGCGGGCCACATCCCAATCGGATCAGGCCGACCAGCAGTTCGGCGCCTGTGAGTGGCTCCCGGACGCGGAGCTTGACCGATTCCTTGGACAACCGCGCACGGTGCAACGACTCGGACCCGATCAATGTCTCGCCTACGCTCAGCCGGGCAACAAGACCCTGATGGTCATGTCGGATCACAACACTACAGACGATGCTTATGCCAATATGAGAGAACGTCATAATGCCGAGTGCACAACGGTCTCATTGCCGAAGTTCGGCCCCAACAGCTTCGCCTATTACGACTGCTCAAACCCGGGCAATCAAGTCATGTCGGTGGATTTCTTTGAAAACGGCGTGCATATGATGTTGACCTATGAACCCGGCGAAGAACCGGCCACCGGGGATGATCTCAAAACCATGGACAGCCTGATCGAGCATGTCTACAAGGAACTGAAAATGCGCTGACCCATCGGGGATGACCCCCATGAAACGCTCCATCGTCAAAGTTTCGATGCTGCTGGTCTTGATGACCGGCGGCGTCTCTTTGGCGCTGGAGCGTATCCCGGGGACGCGCATCGCGCTCGACCCACCCGAGGGCTTTGAGCCTTCGACGCGATTTCTCGGTTATGCCCATGGAGTCTCCTCCTCGTCGATCATGGCAAGCGAGCTGCCTGTCGCCTTCACAAAGATGGTTGATGGCTTTACGAAAGAGGCGTTGGCGACCCGGGGAATGACGCTGATCGACCGACACGACACCCAGATCGGGGATCGGCCGGCGGCGCTCTACCATGTCAGTCAGGAGGCCTCCGGCACCCTTTTCTACAAATGGCTGCTGCTCTTTGGCGACGAGCAGGTCACCGAGATGGTGACGGCCGTCTTTCCACAGCGTTCGGCCGAACAATGGTCGGAACCTCTAAAGCAGACTCTGCTCAACATTCAATGGCAAAAGGACGCGAAACCGGATGCCTTCGAGGGACTCGGCTACCGCATCCAGGAGCAGGGGGACCTCAAGATCGCCAGCAAAATCGGAACCACCCTGCTGCTGACCCGCAATGGGGTCATTCCGCGTGAACCGAACGACGATCCCTATCTCACGATCGCCCCATCGTTCACCCAGAATTGGCAGATACCGGACGATATCCGTGCCTATACCAAGGCACGCCTGTTCCTGATGGGCAATCTGTGCTCCGATCCGCAGATAACCCGCGAGGAGAGGGTCAGGCATGACGGTCTGCCGGGTTATCAACTGGAGGCGGTCTGCGCGGATCCCCGAAGCGGAGAAGCATTAGCTCTATGGCATACCATGATCTTTTCGGACGAGGGGTACTATCTGTTTCTGGCCGTTGCCCGGGATACGGACAAAGCCGCTTATGCTGCGATCTTCCAGAGCGTGATCGACAGTTTCGAACGCATCTGACTTCTTGCCGATGCATTCGCACCGGGATGTATCGCCATACTTCCGTGCAGCACGTAACAGACGCAGCTCACCCGAATCATAATTGGGAAAATTCTATCAATTGATAATTCTCAATTCATTAAACCTATTATTGTAAACGACACAAACGATTTCTAAAAAACCCTCTGCCTCCCTAACATAACGTTCAAGTCAGGCGGCAACGCCAACACTTAAAGCATCCAACTGAATTGAATATTGAGAGGTAAACACAATGGAAAACGTCACCCAGGTCCACAGCATGCCCCGTTTGAACGAAGCCGCCCCGGCCTTCCAGGCGCCCACTACTCACGGAGTCAAGAAACTCGAAGATTACCGGGGCCAATGGCTGGTGCTGTTCTCCCACCCGGCGGACTTCACCCCAGTCTGCACCACCGAGTTCATCGCCTTCGCCAAACGCCATGCCGAGTTCCAGTCGGTAGGCTGTGAACTGATCGGACTGTCCATCGACAGCACCTACTCCCACATCGCCTGGGAGCGCAACATCAAGGAGAAATTCGGCGTGGATATCGGTTTCCCCATCATCGCCGATCTGTCGATGCAGGTGGCTCGCGCCTACGGCATGATCCAGCCGGGAGCCAGCGACACCTCCGCAGTGCGGGCCACGTTCATCATCGATCCCAACGGCGTGCTGCGGGCGATGATCTACTACCCGATGACCAACGGCCGTTCCATCGATGAGATTCTGCGCCTGGTGAAGGCACTGCAGACCTCCGACGAGCACAAGGTCGCCACCCCGGAGAACTGGCAGCCCGGTGAGAAGGTGATCGTTCCGCCTCCGGCCAGCGCGGAAGAAGCTCAGGCTCGCAGCGAAAGCGGCGAGTACGAATGCACCGACTGGTACTTCTGCAAGAAAGCTATCTAAAAAGACCACCCGGGAAGCCATGTCAACATGGCTTCCCGGGTTTCCCCCGTTCTCTGCTCCCTGCTTTGATGCATCCCGAGCCAGTCGGATAGAACCCCCATGGAACACAACAATCCCTTACCGGTCTATGGAAAGCACCACCCACACCCAACCACAGGTCCTGAACCTATGACACTGCGCACCCTATGCATCTCGATACTTGTGTTTTTACTGTCCACCCTGGGTGCTTCAGCCAACACAGTGATGTTGACGGCCGGAGACCCATTGCCCGAGACCACACTGCCCGACCAGCATGGCCAAACCCAGAACCTGGAGGGCGCCCGGATGATTCTATTCGCCCAGGACAAGGCCGCTGGCGAAATGATCCATGAAGTGCTGCAGGACAAGACCCAGAAACAGCTGGACGCGCAGGGTATCGTGGTGGTCAGTGACATCAGCCGCATGCCAGGACTGGTGACCCGGTTCTTCGCTCTGCCCAGCATGCGGGATTACAGTTACCGGATTCTGCTGGGTTATGAAGCTCAGGAGACTCAGTGGTTGCCGCGCCAGGAGGATTCGGTCACCCGCCTGACCATTCAGGAAGGCAAGATTACCGGGATCGACTATGCCCGGTCAGCCGAACAGCTGGCGGGACTGATCACACCTGACAGCGCAGACCGGCCGTGATCTCGGAGAAATCCCGAATCGCGGGATACTGACAGCCCTCGCGAGCGGGTTGTTGGGAATCGGGCTTGAGCACTGCCAGAATCCAGCGTATACCATAGGCATCGGCAGTCTTCAGCACATGAGGACTGTCGTCCACGAACAGGGTGCGTTCGGGATCAAACGGGTGCAGGTTCTTCAGGCGGCACCAGAACTCGGGGTGCTCCTTGGGGAGACCCAGCTGGTGTGAGCTGATCACCTGGTTGAAAAATCCGGCCAGACGGGTCTTCTCCATCTTCAAAGCCAGGGTTTTCTGATGGGCGTTGGTGACCAGCACCCGGTCCTTGCCGGCACACATCAGCTGATCGAGGAAATCCACCACGTGGGGATGCACCGCGATCAGGTGATCCACCTCCTCCTTGAGCAGCGCGATATCCAGTCCCAGCTCACGGCTCCAGTGATCGACGCAGTACCAGTCCAGGGTGCCTTCGACACTTTTGTAGCGCTGCAGCAGGATCCCGGTTGCCTCCTCCACGGATAGGCCTTGAGCCTCGGCATAGCGCTGGGGTACATATTCCAACCAGAAGTGGTTGTCGAAATGGAGGTCCAGCAGGGTACCGTCCATATCCAGCATCACGGTGTCTATCGCATTCCAGTCAATCATGGCCTTGCATCGATGATTACAAATGTCAGAGTATACGCGAATATCCCCGGGTCCATGAGCCCTGATTGAACGGTTTCCTGGGTAAAAAATGGGGCATGTGCCACCTGAAATTCCCTGATTGACCTGCGCGTCACCTCTGAATCATGAGCAAACCCAAAATCCTCTCACAGACCCTCATTGCCGAAACTCGGATCTTCCGCGTGGAGCAGATGGAACTGGAATTCAGTAACGGCCAGAAGCGGGTCTACGAACGCATCGCGGGGGGCCCCCGGGGATCGGTGATGGTGCTGCCGATGCTGGACCATGAGACGGTGCTGCTGATCCGGGAATACTCCGCCGGCAGCCAGGACTATCAGCTGGCCCTGCCCAAAGGGCGCATGGAAGTGGGAGAGGATCCGCTGCAAGCGGCCAACCGGGAGCTGCGTGAGGAGGTCGGCTATGCGGCCCGCAAACTCAGTTTGTTGAAGACCTTCACCCTGGCCCCCGCCTACATCCAGCACCACACCTATGCTATCCTCGCCCAGGATCTCTACCCCGACCGGCTGACCGGTGATGAACCGGAACCGATCGAGGTGGTACCTTGGAAACTCTCCGATTGGGATCGCCTGATCGAACAACCCGATTTTACCGAAGCCCGCTCGATTGCGGCGCTCTGCATGGCAAGGAAACTGTTGACGTGAGCCTACCCACATCGCTGGATGCACTGCTGCATCTGATTCGCCAGGCCGGCGAGGCCATTCTCGAGATCTACAACACCGAATTCGAAGTCGAGACCAAGCAGGACGACTCGCCGCTGACCGCTGCCGATCTGGCCGCGCACCGGCTGATCGTCAACACCCTGGAGCAACTCACCCCGGAGATTCCGGTACTTTCTGAGGAGTCCTCAAAGATTCCCTTCGAAACCCGTCGCGGCTGGGACCGCTACTGGCTCATCGACCCCCTGGACGGCACCCAGGAATTCGTCAAACGCAACGGGGAATTCACGGTCAACATTGCACTGATCGATCAGCATCGGGCGGTGTTCGGCGCCGTTTATGCACCGGTACTGGACACCCTCTATTACGGCATCGCCGGGGAAGGCGCCTACAAACAGACGGGCAGCGAGACCGCACGGCCAATCCGGGTAACCGATCCCTGCGCACAACCGGTCCGGGTAGTAGGCAGCCGTTCCCATGCGGGGGATTCATTGCGGGTCTACCTGGAGCGCCTGGGCGATCATGAAATGGTCAGCATGGGCAGTTCGCTGAAACTCTGTCTGGTGGCGGAAGGCAAGGCGGACGTCTACCCGAGACTCGGACCGACCTCCGAGTGGGATACCGCTGCCGCCCAGGCCGTGGTGGAGGCCGCGGGTGGCCGGGTAACCACCCTGGATCTGCAGACCCTCAGCTATAACACCAAGGACTCGCTGCTCAATCCTTTCTTCCTGGTGTTTGGAGACACCCAGAGGGATTGGTCCGCGTACCTGGATGAGTCTCACTGACAAGTCTTATGCATTCCCACGCAGAGCGTGGGAACGAGACGAAGACCGTACAACCGTACCGGGAAATCTCGCCAAAACCTCCCGGCGACTCGACTTAACACACACTCATCCAGGCCTGTGCCTCGCCTATCCCGGGTTACGCGATGCTTCACCCGGGCTACATGAAGGCACGCTGATCACAAACACCGCTCACCGTAGCCCGGGTGCAGCGCAGCGGAACCCGGGAAATCTCGCCAAAACCTCCCGGCGACTCGACTCAACACGCGCTCATCCAGGCCTGTACTCCGCCCATCCCGGGTTACGCGTTGCTTCACCCGTATATGGTCTCCTCCCCATTTGCAAGGCATCTTGTGGTTGATGTCAGGGACAGGTTTGCTGCCGTATATCCGGCCTCCTTGTAAG
>JBEVVH010000202.1:0-6196 GCA_040507245.1 Candidatus Thiodiazotropha sp. | reverse complement strand
TCTTCTCATTTTGATTGACCGCAACTTCAATCATGGCGCATTACGACGCCGTTCGTGAGAGGGGAGGAGACCATTACATCGGGCTACGTTGTTCGGGACACACGGGAATCTCAAGAAGAGCGATCATCACCCCGTAGCCCGAGTGAAACGAAGTGGAACCCGGGATCCATCAGAATCCAAAACAGGTGGGTACAACACAAACCTCTCCAAGTAATCCCCCTCTCCCCTCGCGGGAGAGGGCCGGGGAGAGGGGGGTGTCAAAGACTCAGCTTCGCGCCCGTCGTTTTTTCTCATTTGTCTCGTTCCCACGCTCTGCGTGGGAATGCATACCGATGTCACAATGCAACACCCCAGTCTGTTGCGCACACCAATACCCTGGTCTGCATTCCCACGCAGAGCGTGGGAACGAGTGGTCTTCGAACCACCTGAGCCGCATGCGGCGGAAGCGCAATCCGGGATCCGGCAGAATACGACAAGCACGAATCAACGCATAGGTACTCCTGGTATGCCCCATCCTCTGGGAGAAGCGTTTGCCTGGATGAGTGTGAAATGGCAACTCTTTGGGCTGCAACTCGGAAACAAATACCCACAGGGATCGAACAGGAAACAACTGGCACAGGGGTTGTCTGATCAAAAAAGAGTTAAACTCACGTGCATGGAAAGCGCCGGTGCCCTCACCCGAGTGGCAGGGTGTCTGTGCTCTCCTGAAGTAACCCTATACAATTCTTACTCCAGGAGATGACCATGCATAAATTCTACATGATGACACTGGCTTTGCTGTGTCTGTTCGCCAATCCGCTCCATGCAGACACTGGGCTTATAAACGTTGCGAGCCAATATGATGTCAACACAACCGCTGATCGTTTCGTCGCCGCAGTGGAACAGGCGGGGCTCAAGGTCTTTTCCCGCATCGACCACGCCGCAGGAGCCGCCCAGGTGGGAGAATCACTACGCCCGACCCAGTTGATCATCTTCGGCAGTCCCAAGGTGGGCACAGCGCTAATGAGCGCGAATCAGCGGGTTGGCATCGATTTGCCGTTGAAGGCCCTGGTCTGGCAGGATGCGGAACAGAAGGTCTGGGTGAGCTACAACAGTCCGGATTACCTGTTCGGGCGTTTCTCCATCGGGGGACGGGATCCGGTGAAGCAGAAGATCACCCAGGCATTGGCCAAGTTCGCGGCAGCGGCCGCAGAATAGACGGGAGCGCGGATGTACAGCGGTGATCGGGATCAGATGCGTCAGGTGTTTTTCGATGCCTGGCGTAAGTTTCAGGCGGGCGAGGATTTGCAGCCCGTGGAACAGATGGTGGCTCAGGTGATCCAGCAACATCCCGAGTACCATCGCATGCTCGATCAACCCGAAATCGGTCGTTCCCGAGAGTTCCTTCCCGAGGGAGGTGAAACCAACCCCTTCCTGCACATGGGCATGCACATCAGCCTGCTGGAGCAGATCAGCACCGATCGCCCGGCCGGTATCAACGAACTCTACCGCAGGCTGTGCCAGCGTCTGGGGGATGCCCATGAAGCGGATCACCAGATGATGGAGTGCCTGGGGCGGGCGCTGTGGGAGGCGCAGTCGGCCGGACGGATGCCGGACGAACTGGCCTACCTGGAGTGCGTGCGCAGGTTGGCGGGCTGATGGTCAACGCGAGCAACTGCGTGCTGTGCCGGGTGATGCGCGGGCTCGCCTTTGGCGGGTTGGGTGCGGCCATCGGCGGATACGGCTCCCTGTTCCTTGGAGCCAGCCGAAGCGATGCGGTCTACTATGCCCTGTTCGGCGCTCTGGCGCTTACCGTGATGGTGACGCGCAAACCCAAAAACACCAGGGGCAAGGACAAAAATTCCTAGCAGTTTGTTGAAATTCGCTCAGATGAGTGCGAGACAAGGCAAAAATGCCGGTTTTTTGAAGGATATGAGCATTTTGAGGCGGTTTTCAACTCAGGATCGTAGTGTCTGAGTAGAGTTTCATCAGCCTGTCATCCCTGAGCATCCCCGTATATCGAAGACAGTGAGGTTTTTGAATGTCTCAGCGTGAACACTTTCCCCACATGATCGCCGATACCGTCAAGGCCTCGGGCCGGATCGAAGTGGCGGCGCCTTACGACCGGCAGGTCATCGCTAGCATCGAGACCGTGGACGGCGAGGGTGTCGAGCGGGCGCTGCGCATCGCCCGGGGACTGTTCGATGACAAGAGCGCCTGGCTGCCGGTGTCACGGCGTATCGAGATTCTCAAAAAGGCGGCCCAACTGATGACCGAGCGGGCCGAGACCCTGGCCCTGGAAGCGGCCCGGGAGGGCGGAAAACCCCTCGCCGATTCCCGTATCGAGGTGGCGCGGGCCATCGATGGCCTGCAGATCTGCATCGAGACCCTGCGCACCGAGGCGGGCAGTGAGATCCCCATGGGGGTCAATCCCGCATCCCAGGGCCGCCTGGCCTTTACCCACCGGGAGCCCATCGGCGTGGTGGTGGCGTTCAGTGCCTTCAACCATCCCATCAACCTGGCGGTTCACCAGGTGGCCCCCGCGGTGGCTACCGGCTGTCCGGTGATCATCAAACCGGCCGAGGACACACCGCTCTCCTGTATGCGCTTCATCGCCATCCTGCGGGAAGCCGGACTGCCCCCGGGTTGGGCCCAGGCGCTGCTCAGTGACGATCATGAGGTGACCGCCCGCCTGGTGTCCGATGCCCGGGTGGATTTCTTCAGCTTCATCGGCAGTGCGAAAGTCGGCTGGATGCTGCGCTCCCGATTGGCGCCGGGTACCCGCTGCGCCCTGGAACACGGGGGCGTGGCGCCGGTGATCGTCGAACCCGATGCGGATCTGCAGGACGCGCTGCCGCTGCTGGCCAAGGGATCCTTCTACCACGCAGGCCAGGTTTGCGTGTCGGTGCAGCGGGTGTTCGCGCATCGCTCCATCGCCCGCCAGGTGGCTGAGGGACTGGCTGTTGAAGGGGCGAAGATGAGCGTGGGGGATCCCACGTTCGCGGAAACCGGGATCGGCCCGTTGATCCGTCCCGGGGAGACCCAAAGGGTGCATGAGTGGGTGAGGGAAGCCGTGGAACTGGGTGCGGAATTATTATGTGGCGGCGAACCTCTCTCGCAAACCTGCTATCCCGCTACGGTGTTGCTCGATCCATCCCTCAAGGCGCGAGTAAGCACCCGTGAGGTGTTCGGACCGTTGGTCTGTGTCTACAGCTACGATGAGATCGAACAGGCCATTGCCCAGGCCAATGCCCTGCCGTTCGCCTTTCAGTCGGCGATCTTCACCAATCAGCTGTCCCAGGCCCTCAAGGCCTACAAAGGTCTGAATGCTTCGGCAGTGATGATCAATGACTTCACCGCATTCCGTGTGGATTGGATGCCCTTCGCCGGGTTGCGCCAGTCGGGGCTCGGTGTTGGAGGGATATCCCACACCATGCGGGATATGCAGGTTGAGAAGATGATGGTGATTCGTTCGCCGGAGTTGTGAGTTGTTAAGGATCAACCGGGAAGTGCTGAGGTTCTACCACATCCGGAGATCACTCAGGTATCTGCGGGATGTGGGTTTTCGGTCATTACAGTATTGAACAGGATAAGGATCTAAAGGAGGCGGAATGCCATCGCGGACGATATTGATCGGTTTGGTTTTTCTCATTTTTATGCAGAGTGCATGGTCCGATACACTCACACTCCCATCGGAATCGCCGACTAACGAAACTGCCTTTTCGATCCGCGTCGAGGGTTATCGAGGCTCTTCTCCCACCTATTTCGAGTACCTGGGCGCCTTCGTGGAAGGGGGTGAAATCAATGTGTACGGCAATGTCTACGGTGAAAATTTCTCCGTGCCGCAAGGTTATGATGAGGTGATTGAGATCGGTCCGTTTCCATCCGGAAATTATACCGTCAATTACTATCGATATGCCCGGTATGACGATGAGGCGCCTTATACTCTGGAGGATTCCAAGCCCATCGAGATCGTCAAGGTCAGTCAAAATGAACCTGCGGCGGGGCGTGTCGAGATCGGTGGTGAGCTTACGGAGGATCAATTACTGACGATCGATGCCAGTCTGTCTGATCGAAATGGCATGGGAGCGCTGTCATATCAATGGTATCGCGATGGTGAGCCCATCGATGGCGCGATCTATATCAGTCATCGGTTAACGGATGCCGATGTTGGTAGCAGTCTGTCCGTAACGGCGACATTTGAAGATGGCGCGGGTAATCGGGAACAGCTGAGCTCGCTGCGTACGATGGATCCCGTCGTGAACGTCGACGATACGCCGGTTGGCGCAATCTACCTTAGGGGTTCGGTCGCCGAAGATGCCGCGTTAAGCATCGATACCAGCAGTTTATATCATGCGGATGACGACTGCTCAGTTGCGTTTCTGTGGGAACGGGTTTCCCCGACTAACCCAGACAACCGAGCCGCAATTATCGCGGACAGCAACACCTATGTGCCGACCGTATATGATGTGAATCTACTGATTTCGGCGACTGTCCAATATCGTTCGGGAGACACGACGGTTTGTCATGTCGTCCCGCGAGCGATCACCACGGGACCGGTTGTGCCCGCGGGACAACCGGTGGTGGTCGCGCCGGATGACTTTACCCGCCCTGCAAGCGGAACGCTGACCGAGGTCGATGCGGGCCGGGCGACCGCCCAGGATGATCAGGGCGGTGAGTTGGAGACCTATTTGAAGCGTCTGGTCAGTAACGGCGTCGAACAGGCGCTGCCCTCTGATCCAACCCGGCTCTATTTGGTCCCCGGGACGCATCTGCTCACCTGGTCGGTCAATGTTGGGGAGGTTCGCTCGGGAGAGGCGATCCAGATTGTACGAGTCGATCCCATCATTCAGTTCGACCGGGACCGCGCCGCGTCTCCGGCAGGTCCGTTCGAGTGTCCCCTGCTGATGAATGGCGCACCGGCCCGATATCCTGTTAGCGTGCCCTATACGCTGAGTGCGGTATTGGCCGCTGACCAGACTCAGCACACGCTACGTCATGACGTCCTGATAATCGATGGCAAAGAGCAGCCCCCCACAATCCGCATACCGGATTATATGCTGCCCCGTTTAACGGAGTACCAAAGTCTGCTGTTGAGCATGGATCAACCCACGAATGCGGTGTCGGGTGAGAAGCCAACCTGTCGCATTGCCTTAAGCAATGAGAATTTCGCACCGGATGTCACCTTGGCCGCAGAACAAAATGGGACCGTGCACCGCATCGTGGCCAAGACCAACGGTCCGGTTAGGGTCAGCGCCTCGGTGGAGGATCTGAATGCGGATGACACCCACACCTATGATTGGAGCGGCACTGACGTATTGTTGGAGGATATCGATGATGAACCGAGCCGTTTGACCCTCGATCCTGCAAACCTGGCTTCCGGGTTGTATCGGGTAAGGGTGCAGGTTAGCGACGGTTCCGCCATAACAGGTTCCGAACTGCCCCTTCTTGTTGTGGATCAAGCCCCCGCGCTTGAGCCTGGAAGCGACCAGGATGGCGATGGGATCTCCGATCTCGATGAGGGTACTGGCGATCAGGATGGAGACGGTATCGTGGATTATCTGGACCCTGATGGCTTGCCGGGTAATGTCCTGGCTCAGAGCAGTGCAAGTCCAACGGAATATCTCATCGAAACGGAACCGGGTTTGAGTCTGAGTCTGGGTGATGTGGCATTTTTCAATCAGCGCAGCGGTGCGGGGATTAGCATGGGCGACATCGAGCATTACATCGCGAGCGGGCAGGGTGGCGTATTGGATTCAGATGACTATGTCTACGAAGCGGGGCTGTTTGATTTTCGAGTCGAAGGGATTGCCGGGGTTGGTGCGAGCGTGAAGGTGGTGCTTCCCCAATTACAGCCGATTGCCGCTGACTCGGTCTATCGCAAACAGATGCCCACAGGTTGGCAGGAGTTTATTGTCGATAGCGCCAATACGCTCAAGTCGGCCCGGGGATCTCAAGGACATTGCCCCTCCCCGGGGGACAATGCCTATGTGGATGGGTTGAACCCGGGGGACTGGTGTGTTGAGTTAACCGTGCAGGATGGTGGTCCCAACGATGCGGATGGTGAAGCGGACGGTGGTATCTCGGATCCCGGCGGCGTGACGCTTGCCGCATCATCCGAAGATGGGGTAGTGTTCAGAATTCTGTGTCATTTCTATAAACTTAGGCTAAAAGAGATGATACATGAAAGACAAAATACCATTCGACATGGAAAGTG
>JBEVVH010000201.1:0-6206 GCA_040507245.1 Candidatus Thiodiazotropha sp. | reverse complement strand
ACGCTTGGGAGTTACTGTGAGATTCCCGTATCTGTCAAACTGTGAATGCCTCCCCAGCAGAGCTGGGGGGTCTCCTATTTGTGTCTAGGGAAAACATCAAAGAATAGTAGGGAATACCTATAATTCGCAATTTTATTGAATAGTGATATTTAGTTCCGACCAGCCGAGTGGGTCCCAGGGATAGAGATCTGAAAAAGGGTTTGGCCGGCTCACCGCAGGACTTTTCATGAACCGGTCGGAGAACCCGAAAAGTCCCTGGATCCGTGTCTCTGCGGCACCCGGCCCGCATCTTTCAAAGCATTTCTGCAGTGACTGAAATCCCTACAGCTTTCATGGACTTGTGTCACACCACCGAGGCCTATGCTATTTTTGATATAGCCAACGACCCTGTCGGGTTCAACTCTGACGTGAACGGCCCCCTGACCAGCAGCCCGTTTCATTCTGTACCAGGGACCGACAGGACAATAAAAACCAGGTTTCCCGTACAACACTGAGTTGAAGATGGACACTCGCTTCAGCCGGGATGACAAAGAAATTCGCTGGGGTCGCATTGCAGACATCATGAATCCTGATGGTTTTGCCTCATCCCCTCACGACACCGACGTTCTTAATTCTCAGGAATAACGCATGGCAATTACCCTAGCCTTTGATGTCTACGGCACCTTGATAGACACGCATGGAGTTGTAACCCGACTGGAATCACTGATCGGAGACAAGGCCCGGGCCTTCTCCCACACCTGGCGGGACAAACAGGTGGAGTACGCCTTTCGCAGGGGATTGATGCAGATGTACGAGGACTTCTCGATCTGTATCCGGGATTCCCTGAACTATGCCTGCGAACTGCACGAGACGCCGATGAGCGTGCGTCAGAAACAGGAACTGCTGGACCTGTACCGGGAACTGCCGGTTTTCGACGACGTAAGAGAGGGTCTGGCACTCCTCAGCGGGGCGAGCTATCGCCTGTTTGCCTTTTCCAACGGCACCCGGGACGATGTCAACTCACTGCTCGGCAACGCGGACATCGAGGACTACTTTCTCGACGTGATCAGTGCCGATTCCGTGCGCTCGTTCAAACCCAACCCCGCCGTGTATTGCCACCTCCTGCGGGAAACCGAAAGCGCCGGCTGTGACAGCTGGCTGATCTCCAGCAACCCCTTCGATGTGATCGGCGCCCTGTCTGCCGGGATGCGGGGTATCTGGCTGCAACGCAGTCATGACCAGGTGTTTGACCCCTGGGGATTCAAACCCACAATCCGAATCTCCAGCCTGCGCGAATTGGAAGGACAACTCGCCCGTTTCCTGACTCACAAATGACCCTGAGAACAGCAATCATGAAAAAGCACATCGCCTGGTTAGTGCTCGGCCTGCTGATCGCCCCCTGTGCCAACGCCGACTCGTTCGGCTCTCTGAAAGAGGCGCGCTCCGTATTCGAACAGGCGATGAAGGCCTTTCAAAGCGAGCAGATCACCGAGGGTTACGGCATCCTCAAACCCTATTGGCCGATGCCCGGGGTCGAACTCGAGAATCTCGCGAACACCACCAACACCCAATGGCCGATGGTCAAACAGAGATTCGGCACCTCCATCGGCACCGAGTTCATCCTGGAAGAGAAAGCCGGAAACTCCCTGGCCCGCTTCATTTATCTGCAAAAGTTCGAGCACCATGCGATCCGCTGGATCTTTCGCCTCTACAAACCGAGGGACAAATGGGTGATCAACGGCGTTTCGTTCGACGATCAGATTGAACAACTGTTCCAGTGATGCTCGGGATCCTGAACATTTTGAAATGCAACACGGATAGCGGAGCGCTGGAACGAAACCCTGTCCCTGCCATCTCATATAGAAATCAGCGAGAGATCAAATCCACGGGAGGTTGGTACGATGACCCTGCCATCATCGCTCTTTTTCATCACCCTCGGCCTGTTCTCCTTCGGCCAGGCCTCTGCTGAATTGCAAACCGGAGAACCGGCTCCGGACTTCGAACTGATGGATCAGAACGGGGACACCCAGTCTCTGCAGGCCTACCGGGGAAGCTGGGTGGTGCTCTACTTTTACCCCAAGAACGACACCCCCGGGTGCACCACTGAGGCCTGTCAGTTCCGGGATGATTATCTGCGACTCACGGAAATGGGCGCCCAGGTGCTTGGGGTGAGCACCGATGAGGTCTCCAGTCATCAGGAGTTCGCCGACAAGTACCACCTGCCCTTCCCCCTGCTGTCTGATGCGAAAGGTGAGGTTGCCTCCCGCTACGGGGCACTGTTTCAGATCGGCCCGCTCCGCTACGCCAAGCGCCACAGCTTCATCATCGATCCGCAGGGTCGTTTGGCCGAGATCTACCGCGACGTCAATCCCAAGCGTCACAGCGGCGAAGTCATCGCTCGATTGGAATCGCTGATGGGCGAGTCCGACACAGGCAAGGAGTGATCCGATACCGGCAGCGAACCAGGGTCAACCTCCCGGAAGAGGTTTGCGGTATGGGATGCCGGCCTCCTCGAGGCGTTGTATCAGTGCTTTAAGAGCCTCTTCGGCAGCACCCCGCCTGCGGAAGCCCAATTCGATCTTCGACCCGGCACCGGTCTGCAACTGAGGCAAGCTGTAGAGTTTGAGTCCGGGAAACTGTCCTCCGAGCTGCTCCATCAGCGACACCAACTGACTCTCCGGGGTATTCAGCACCTCGACGAAGGTCTCCTCGATGCCCGCCGAAGCATCGAGGTAGTACTCTTGCATCACCCACTCCGCCATCGGCCAAGCAAGTTCCGGAAAGCCTGGCAGGAAGTGGTGCTCACCGACACGGAAGCCGGGAATCTGGTTGTGTGGATTGGGGATCAGCGTACACCCCTGGGGCAGATCCGCCATGCGGATCCGGGTCGGGTAGGCCGAGTCGCCGAAGCGAGTCTCGATCAATTGCGCAGCCTGGACATGGCGCACCAGAGGCACACCGGCCGCCTCGGCCGCACACCCTCGGGTCAGATCTCGTCGGGAGTGGCGCCGATGCCGCCACAGACAAAGACCGGCAGATCCCCCTGCAGGGAGAAACACAGGTGTTCCACCAGGACCGTCGGATCATCGGGCAGCAGCCAGCAGCGGCCCAGACGCAGGCCCCGGTCTCCCAGGAAACCGCGAAAATGTTCCATGTGACGATCCTGACGTTTGCCGAACAGGATCTCGTCTCCGATCACGATGAGACCGAAAGCGTCAGGTGTGGTTATGCTCATGAACAATCACCGTGGTATGGATGGGAGTCTCGAACAGGCGGCAAATCCCAATATTCTGCGCACATCATGGGGTTTTCAGGATTGCCCCCGTGGTTGCGGGGCGGTCCGATTCCTCTGTATTTTACGGGAGTGCGTAACGGACCCCAGCGATGCTGTTGCTAGGGAGCAAGTATGCCGTTGGCGTGTCACAGATACAAAACAACGAAAGGCCTTGTCGTCTCATGCCTGGACGATGCAAGCCCGAGGTTGAAACCTGCATACTGATGAGGATTTCCGATGGACGAGTCTTTACTGGTACCCCCCGCTGAACTGCTGGCATCGAGCGATAGCGACGGCGGCGAGACACTGGAGCGCACCCAACGCCACAGTCTCTGCGCCCTGCGATTCGATCTGCAATGGCGCTCCGCAGAGGCACGCCACTCCGACACCCAGGTTTCTCAAAAACTCAACCTGTGGCGGGATATCTTTCCCCCGGAGATCGAGGTCGGCATCCTCGACAAGCCCGTGGGTCATGTCGCATCACAGGATTACCGGGTGGGTGAATTGATCGGCTCATACCAGGAGCGGGACCGCTTCGAGGCCAAACCGCAGAATTTCAACCGCAGCTTCCGCAAAGGACAATATGTGGAGCCCCGTGCGGGGCGCTTCTACCCGAAGGGATTCATCGTAGGCACCCGGGGCATCTACCCCGAGGAGATGACCCCGTTTCGGGTCACCCGCAGTGACGACACCCTGGGGGTGGACCTGAACCATCCGCTGGCCCAGCGGGATCTGCGGCTTTCCGCCCAGGTGCTGAGCATCCGCCAGGCCGGCGAAGAGCATGGCGGCATGTGCCACGACATCGCCGAACTCTGTACCCTGAACGGACCCGGCATGCAGGCCCGCTGGCGGGAACAGGCCACGGATTTCTACTCGGACCTGCCTTTTGCCCGTATGTCCGGCGAGGTCGACACCTATTTCTACCAGATGCCCCGATTGGTGGATCACATCGACGCGGAGGCAACCCGCCAGATAAGCGGCCTGTATGGCCGTCTGATTCCCTCAGGCAGCCGGGTGCTGGACCTGATGTCGAGCTGGGAGTCTCACCTGCCGGAGGATCTCGCACCGTCCCATGTCACGGGACTGGGAATGAACAGGGAGGAACTGGATGCAAATCCAGTTCTCACCGAGCGGTTGGTGCATGACCTGAATCTCAGGCCGCAACTGCCTTTCGATGACGCGAGCTTCGATGCCATCGTGTGCACCGTGTCGGTGGAGTACCTGATCAAACCCCTGGACGTGTTTGCCGAGGCGGCCCGGGTGCTCAAGCCCGGCGGGCGCTTCATCCTGACCTTTTCAAACCGCTGGTTTCAACCCAAGGTCATCCATCTCTGGCAGGACCTTCACGAATTCGAGCGCATGGGACTGGTTTTGGACTATTTTATCCAAACCGAGGCATACACCAACCTGGAGACCTGGTCACTGCGCGGCCTGCTCCGACCCCAGGAGGACAAATATACCGGCAAGCTGCCGTTCTCCGACCCGGTCTATGCGGTATGGGGTGAAAAGGCCTGACAGTATTGTGAAATAACCGTTGCCTTTATGCACGACCCTCTCAGTCACGCTGTTGTGAAACACTGTGAATCCGGCGTTAACTCCAGATCCGACGCGAGGTGAATTGCCCCTTAATACCGTGAAATAACAGCTGTTTTGACATGGATCATAGTTCCTGACTCAAGTTACAGCGGTTTCTGGCGACACATTTTTTATTCAGCCAATACAGTCCGGGTGACACATGCGCACTGGATTAGACAACTCAGGTCATGCTCAAGCGACCCTGAATGGGAAGCTTGCCGTTATCCTACGTCCCTGCCCGGCGAGCGCTCCCATCGCAGGTCGATACAATAACAACCACACCCTAACCAGCAGGCTTCCAGACAGGTTTCACCAGAAAGTCCGCAACCCGGTGCTGTATGGATTTCTAACCCTGATGCTGCTCCTGATGCTGGCACTTCTCCCGGATATCTCCCAGGCCGGAGAACGGCACCTGGCCTATCTGGTGTCAGATCAACGCATCCCGTTCTGGGACATCATGCACAAGGGTGTAGTCGAGCGCGCCACTCAGCTCGGATACCGGGTGACCACCTACAGCGCAGAGAACAGCGCCAAACGGGAGCTCAAGCATACCGCCCGGGCGATTCAACAGGGAGTGGATGGGATCATCCTCTCACCGACCAATTCGTCTGCGTCAGTCATCATTCTGAAGCTTGCAAAATCCGCCAATATCCCCGTGGTGATCGCCGACATCGGTACCGAGGGAGGTGAGTACGTCAGCTATATCGCCTCGGACAATCGGGAAGGTTCCTACCAGATCGGCGGGATACTGGTGAATGCCCTGCAGGCGCGAAACTGGGATCAGGGCACGGTCGGCATCATCTCCATTCCCCAGACCCGTGAAAATGGCCGGGCCCGCACCGCCGGTTTCATGCGCGCCATGGACGAGGCGCACATCCGCGGCGCGGGTATACGCCAACAGGTCAATTTCTCCTATAGGGAAACCTATGACTTCGCCCGTCAGCTCATCGAAGCCAATCCGGATCTGCGGGCGTTATGGCTGCAGGGTTCCGACCGCTACCAGGCGGCGCTCGACGCCATGGCCGATACCGGACGCCAGCAACAGATGCTGCTGATCTGCTTCGATGCGGAACCGGAGTTCCTGGAGCTGATACCCAAAGGTGTACTGGTGGGTGCAGCCATGCAGCAACCCTTCCTGATGGGCGAGTCAGCGGTCAACGCTCTGCATGAACACCTTCAGGGCGGCATCCCGCAGCACCAGATACTGCTGCCCATCCTGGCGGTCTCCAAAGACAATATCGAGTTGCTGAAACCAAAGATCCTGCGCAATGTGCTGGGCATCGGGGAACAGTAGCCCGATGTAATGGTCTCCTCCCCTCTCACGAACGGCGTCGTAATGCGCCATGATTGAAGTTGCGGTCAATCAAAATGAGAAGAG
>JBEVVH010000200.1:0-6206 GCA_040507245.1 Candidatus Thiodiazotropha sp. | reverse complement strand
GACGCACTGAGAGCCTGCACCACCCGAAGGCACAATGATGCCGATAGCCCGATCAGGACAGTGTGTACGAATGCTCATCGAGGCCCAAGGTCCCAAGTACCTTACAAGGAGGCCGGATATACGGCAGCAAACCTGTCCCTGACATTAACCATAAGATGCCTTGCAAATGGGGAGGAGACCATATACGGGTGGAGCTTTGCGTAACCCGGGAGGGTCGGAGCTCCGGGGGCGGTTCCCGGGTTCCGCTTTGCTGCACCCGGGCTACGGGTGCTACTGATAATCCTGGGTCAATCCGTTCCCTTGCCAAAATAACCCGCAACGCTGCGCCCGCAATCACTCTCCCCATCGAACAGATCCAACACCTCTCCCTGGGGCGCAATACAACTGATGGATATCAGGCGATCCTGATCAATGCCAACTACCCGCATAACCCGCATCGGGTTGGCGGAATAGCTGAGTTCGACCACGGCCAGCCGATGCCTGGCGTAGTGTTCGAAACGCCCCTCGGCCCGGGCATGGCTGATGCGTTGTTCGGGGGGGATGTTGTTGCGCGTGTAGGCCTCCTGAACCCGAGCCTCGGCGCCTTCGCGGGTCTCGTCCACCAACTGCTGCAGATAACCCTGATCGAAGGAAGTGTCGGCCAGACCCTGCGCCGGTTGTTCACTGACCTTGACCCGGTCCGAGCCGGGCTGTATGTCGCAGCCCCATAGGGGCAGGGAGAGGATGAGAACGATGATCAGGCGCTGCATTTGGATACTTCCCATGATTCAGGTAACAGACCGCACCGCGGTTTCGAGTTCCAGGGACAACAGCAGGGCGTCCTCCCGAGTGTCGTTTTCCGCCGGGTAGTAGTTGCGACGCTGGCCCACTTCAACAAAACCGGTTTTCCGGTACAGGGACTGGGCCGCCTCGTTGCCCACCCGGACTTCGAGAAACACCGTCTCGGCACCGTGCTGGCGAGCCACCTTGAGGAGACGCATCAGCAGCTTGCGGCCCAGGCCCTGACGTTGCCAGTCCGGATCGACGCAGATGTTGAGGATATGCGATTCATCGATAACCACGGACATCACGCCGTAACCGACGATCCGTTCATCCACGGTCAGTACCCAGCAGCAGTAACCCACCCGCAGGCAGTCCTGAAAAATACCCAGGGTCCAGGGAAATGGGTAGATCCGATTTTCCAGCGCCATGACTTCTTCAAGGTCCTCCTCCCGCATCGGCCGGACGCCCAGCAGGGGATCCATCAGGCGGGCGTTCATGGGGCCTCCCGCAGCACCGAGAGCGCCATTTGCAGATCCTGCCAGGCACGGCCCTTGTGTTCCGGGGAGCGCAACAGGTAGGCGGGGTGATAGGTCACCACCAATGGGATGCGCGCCTCGCCCAGGGCATGCATACGTCCCCGCAGCTTACCCACGGCGAGATCCGATTTGAGCAGGTTCTGGGCGGCGATTCGGCCCACCGCGAGAATCGCCCTGGGTTGGATCAGCTCGATCTGGCGCAACAGGTAGGGCTCACAGCTCAGGGCCTCCTCTGCGCGGGGATCCCGATTGTTCGGCGGACGGCACTTGACGATGTTGGCGATGAACACCTCCTCGCGCCGGAAGCCCATGGCCAGCAGCATGGCGTTGAGCAGCTGGCCGGCACGCCCGACGAAGGGTTCCCCCTGGCGGTCCTCATCCGCCCCCGGCGCTTCGCCGATGACCAGCAGTCTGGCCTGGGTGTCACCGACTCCGAACACGGTCTGGGTGCAGCCTTCGCGCAACCCGCAGCGGCGACAGTTCCTGACCTGCTCCCGCAGGGTCTGCCAGTCCGGTTTTTCCGAGGAGCGGGATGAGGGAGTGGAGATTGGCTGCGGCGCCGGTTCAGCCCGACTGCGCGGCTGATGCTCGGGTTGCGGTTCGACATCCGCCACGAGCTCCTCGATCGGCGGCGGCTCCTGCTCAGCTTCAAGCGGCACACGCAATTGCCAGCGGGTCACCCCCAGCGCATCGAGATAGTATTGCCGCTGCTGCTCATCCATGAGGTCGCATCCTGATCATCGGTTCAAGCAACCCGCGATCAGACATCGCCGGTCTGGGGATGCGCCTTGTCAACCGGGGCGAGGATCTTGTTCGCCGCGTTGATGTAGGCCTTGGCGGAGGCGATCACGATGTCGGTGTCGGCCCCCTGACCGTTGACGATGCGTCCGTCCATCGACAGCCGCACGGTCACCTCTCCCTGGGCATCGGTGCCGCTGGTGATGTTGTTCACCGAGTAGAGCAGCAGTTCGGTACCGCTGTTGACGATCGACTCGATGGCCTTGAAGGTGGCGTCCACCGGACCGCCGCCAATGGCCGCGCCCGGCTCCTCCACCCCGTCGATGCTCAGCATCAGTTCCGCGCGGGGCGTCTCACCGGTTTCTGAGCATACCTTGAGGGAAACCAGCTTGATGCGCTCGTTGAAGGCGTCGGTTTTGGTGTCGGTGACCAGGGCCTGCAGGTCCTCGTCGAAAATTTCATGTTTCTTGTCCGCCAGGTCCTTGAAGCGGGAGAAAGCGGCGTTGAGCTCCTCTTCGGACTCGAAGATCATGCCCAGGCTCTCCAACCGGGTGCGGAAGGCGTTCCGCCCGGAGTGCTTGCCCAGCACCATCCGGTTCTGGCTCCAGCCCACATCCTCGGCACGCATGATCTCGTAGGTCTCGCGGGATTTGAGCACCCCGTCCTGATGGATACCAGACTCATGGGCGAAGGCGTTGGCGCCAACGATGGCCTTGTTCGGCTGGACCGGGAACCCGGTGATGTTGGAGACCAATTTCGAACAGGTCACGATCTGGGTGGTGTCCACCCCGGACTGACAGGTGAAGACGTCCTGACGGGTGCGCACCGCCATCACGATCTCCTCCAGGGAGGCGTTGCCGGCCCTCTCCCCGAGGCCATTGATGGTGCACTCCACCTGGCGTGCGCCGTTGCTCACCGCGGACAGTGAGTTGGCCACCGCCAGACCCAGATCGTTGTGACAATGAACGGAGAATACCGCCTTGTCGGAGTTCGGGATGCGTTCGCGCAGTTGGCGGATCAAATCACCGAACTGGTGCGGCATGGCGTAACCCACCGTGTCCGGCACATTCAGAGTGGTGGCGCCCGCATCGATCACCGCCTCGAAGATGCGGCACAGGAAATCGATCTCGGAACGCCCCGCGTCCTCAGCGGAGAACTCCACGTCATCGGTGTACTGACGCGCCCGCTTGACCGCATGGATGGCCTGGGCGACCACCTCGTCGGGCTGCATGCGCAGCTTGAACTGCATGTGAATCGGAGAGGTGGCGATGAAGGTGTGAATGCGCGAGGCGTTGGCCTCCCGGAGCGCTTCACCGGCACGATCGATGTCCTTGTCCAGGGCCCGCGCCAGACCGCACACCCGGGCGTCCTTGACCACCCCGGCCACTGCGGCCACTGCCTCGAAATCGCCGGGACTGGCGATCGGAAAACCCGCCTCGATCACGTCCACCCGCAGCTTTTCCAGAGCCTTGCCGATGCGCACCTTTTCATCCTTGGTCATGGACGCGCCCGGACTCTGCTCCCCGTCGCGCAGGGTGGTATCGAAAATGATCAGTTGATCGGCTTGACTCATGCTTTTCTCCGACAGGCAGATACAGGGCCCGCTGGGGGACCCTTTTCCTCGATGGGTAACGGATCAATATAACGCAGCACTTTGGGAATGCCAATTGAATGGATTCAGCGCGGCACAGCCGCCTCAAACAAAGCGAAGCCGGTCACTTGCGTGGTGGAAACGGCGCCGGGTTCAGGTCTCGGTACGCCGCTCCTCCCGGTGTTTGCGCAGCTGTGCCAGGGTCAGTACGGGTCCTGATATGGCATAGGTGAGGAACATCAGGAAGAACACCGTGGGGGGATGGGTCTGGATGATTGCCAGCACCACCACCAGCACCACCAGGGCGATGAACGGCACCTTGCCCTGGAAGTCGATCTCCTTGAAGCTGTGATAGCGGAAATTGCTCACCATGAGCAGGCCCACCAGGGTGGTGAGCATGGCCGCGAGCCAGCCAAGATCGTCGCCGGGAATGCCGTAATCGACCCCCAGCCAGACCCCGCCCGCCATGATCGCCGCAGCGGAAGGACTGGGCAGACCCTGGAAGTACTTCTTGTCCGCGATTCCCAGCTGGGTATTGAAACGGGCCAGGCGCAGCGCGCCGCAGGCGGTGTAGATGAAGGCGGCCAGCCAACCCAGCTTGCCCAGACCGCTGAGAGCCCAGATATAGACCACCAGGGCCGGCGCCAGACCGAAGGAGACCATGTCGGAGAGACTGTCATATTCCGCGCCGAAAGCAGACTGGGTTTTGGTCAGACGCGCCACCCGGCCATCCAGGCCGTCCATCAGCATCGCCACGAAGATGGCCACCGAAGCCACCTCGAATTTGGCGTTGACCGCGGCGAGGATGGCATAGAACCCGGCAAACAGAGCGGCGGTGGTGAACAGATTCGGCAGCAGGTAGATACCTCGACTGCGTTTTTTCAGTTTGTTCTCTTCCGTTTCCATCTGCGGCGGGTACCTGTTTTGTTTGGTTGCGCAGGATTATAGCAGGGGTGCGGGTAGGGTTGTCTTGTTCCTGCCAGGTTGATTGTTCAGGTACCCGGGAGGGTCGGAGTTGCGAAGGTGGTTCCCGGGTTTCGCTTCGCTGCACCCGGGCTACCTTACTACCTTACGATCTTGAGAGGCCCTTGCACGGGAGTGCCGGTCGGGGACTACTCTTTGGATTTTTCGCTGTCCGATGACTCTTTATTGGCGGAATCGTCCGATCCGGACTGGGCCGATTCCTTGTTCTTCTCATGGGCGCCGGGTTTGCCCTTGGCATCGTTGAAGGAATCGCTCACGCCTTCGATCACTCCGTTGACAAAACCACCCACGTCGAAGGCCTGGGACTGGGCGGAGAACAGGAGCAACAGGGAAAAAACGGCGGCGGTTAGATGGCTGAATTTCATAATCTTAAGTCACTGGTGTTGGGTGATGCGCCCCGTTTGACTAACGCGAAACGGCATCCGGCGCCTGACAGACTGTTGAAATTCTACTCAGACGGTACGATCCTGCGTTGACCCCCCCTCAAAATGCTCATTTACTCCAGTAAACTGCGCATTTTCGGCGGTTTTCGCCTTGTCTCGTACTCGTCTGAGCGAATTTCAACAGCCTGCTAAGACCTGGGTTCCAATCCATGAAACCGGATCGCGGCATCCCTGCATATTCGGCAAATTCTGGTGAACTGAATGAGGCATGTCAAATGGCCTGCCCCGGCGAGGGCGACCGGGCCCGTCGGACCCGGTCATGCCCATGCTCAATAGGCGAGCGCGCCCGCCTCGTACTCCATACCCTTCAGACGTCCCTGGGTCTGTATGGCCTCGTAAAGCTTGTGGTCCAGGGATGCGGGGGCACCCCCCTCAGCCTCGACCCGGTCACACAAGTACGCGGCCCGCTCATCCGCCAGCTGGCGGATCTCCCGGTTCAGCTGGTCCCGGCGTTGCGCCCTGTCTTCAAGCAGGGTCTGCTGCGCTTCCGGACTGAGATCCTGCAAAGGCGCCGGCAGGGCTTCCGGAGGCAGATCCTCGAGCTTTACCCTACCCTGGCTGAGATCATCCACCAGTTCCCCCTCCCCCAGCAGGTTGGCTCCGCCGCTGGCAGTGGCATTGAAGGTGGCGCGGCGTGCCCGGGAGGTCACTGACGCCGCCTCATGCAATTGCTTCGCGGTGGTCAGCTTCCGCTCGCGCCGGGAGCGTTCCTCGGCACTGCCGTAGTAGAGCCGGGTGGCGTCGAGTTCCGCAGACAACTCCGCGAGTCGGTCATCATAGGGGGTGGCGATCGCCACCGCGTCCCCACTCTGCCCGACCTGGGCATACTGGCCGCCGCCGGCCTGGGCAATCGTCTGCCACACCTGGCGGGTCTCCTGGCTCTCCCCCGCCAGAATCGCGTTGACCACAATCCCCCGGGACCTGGCCTGCTCCAGGCTGCGCAGGTATTTCACATCGTCCAGGTAATCCATGTGCGGGGGTGCATCCCCGATCAGGAAGATCACCTTGTAGGCACTCGCATCCTGGCTCCATGAGATCCCTCCCACGGCGTCGGCCAGGGCCAAGCGAGTCTTCGATCTCATGAAAGATTTTGGGACATCCAAGTCCACCAAAATCGATTCGATCTTTGGCAGCCTATTAGTGCCCCGGCCG
>JBEVVH010000199.1:0-6245 GCA_040507245.1 Candidatus Thiodiazotropha sp. | reverse complement strand
CTGCGCCGCACCGTCTCGCAGAGCGTGATAAGCACGATCCATCGAGAGGCCGTAGATCTCGGCATACTCCCAGGCGTACAATCGGATCCACCGCGGCATCTGCGCCGCGGGATCCAGCTTCGACAGGCAGGCCAGCAGTATCCGTTGCTCGCTCAAGGTCAGCCTATAAGCTGCTTCTATGACCGGGTTTGCCTTACTCACCAAACTGCGGTCATTTCGCTGGGACTGAGTCGGGGACTGATATATTTCCATGTCAGATGCCCGCGTCTAATAAATTGATTAATATACGGTTTAAAGATTGTGCCCTCAGACGGGGCAACAAACTGCTCTTCCAGGATGCCGACTTCATCCTCCACAGTGGTTGGAAAGTGGGCATCACCGGGGGTAACGGAACCGGCAAATCGAGTCTGTTTCAGGTGATCCTGGGTGAACTGCAGGCCGACCAAGGCAGTTTGAACCGTCCACCCGACATTGAAATCGCCCACGTCGCCCAGGAGACCCCGGCGCTGTCCCGGCCCGCCCTGGAATACGTCATCGACGGCGATCATAACCTGCGTGATATCGAGGCCCGTCTAGCCACCGCCGAGGTCCAGGGGGACGGGGTCGCCCAGGCGCGCTATCACGAACTGTTGCATCATGCGGACGGCTACCGGGCCCAGGCCCGGGCCGGTGAGCTGCTCTACGGGCTGGGATTCAGCAGTGAGGATCAGGCCCGTCCGGTGAGCCATTTCTCAGGTGGCTGGCGGGTTCGCCTCAACCTGGCACAGGCGTTGATGTGCCGTTCCGATCTGCTGCTTCTGGATGAGCCCACCAACCACCTGGACCTGGATGCGGTGATCTGGCTGGAGGGCTGGCTGCGCAACTATGCCGGGACTCTGTTGATGATCTCCCACGACCGGGACTTTCTCGACCAGGTCACCGACCACATCGTGCATATCGAACAGCAGCAGGCACAGCTCTATACCGGCAACTACAGCGGCTTCGAGCAGATCCGCGCGGCGCGTCTGGCCAATCAGCAGCAGGCCTACGAAAAACAGCAGCGTGAGATCGCCCATATCCGAAGCTATGTGGAGCGGTTCCGCGCCAAGGCCACCAAAGCGAAGCAGGCCCAGAGCCGGATCAAGGCCCTGCAGCGCATGGAGCAGATCGCGCCTGCGCATGTCGACTCCGAATTCCATTTCCGTTTCTTCGAACCATTGAAGAATCCCCACCCCCTGCTGAAACTCGACCACATCGAGATCGGTTACGGGGAACCGTCGATCCTCGATGCGGTCAGTCTGGTATTGGAGCCCGGTGACCGGATCGGCCTGTTGGGTCCCAACGGCGCGGGTAAATCGACCCTGATCAAGCTGATGGCCGGTGAATTGACCCCGCGAAAGGGATCCCGGGAGCCGGCACAGGAGCTGCGCATCGGATATTTTGCCCAGCACCAGCTGGAACAGCTGGACCCCCAGGCCACACCGCTGAAGCATCTGCAGCGTCTCGACCCCAAGGCGAGTGAGCAGGTGCTGCGGGACTACCTGGGCGGGTTCGGATTCCGTGGGGATCAGGCCCTGGATCCGGTGGCCCCTTTCTCCGGGGGTGAGAAGGCGCGTCTGGTACTGGCTCTGCTGGTCTATCAACGACCCAATCTGCTGTTGCTGGACGAGCCCACCAACCACCTGGACCTGGAGATGCTCCACGCGGTAGGTCAGGCATTGCAGGACTTTCAGGGGGCGATGGTCATCGTATCCCACGACCGGCATCTGCTGCGGGTGACCACGGATGAACTGCTGCTGGTGCATGGCGGATCCTTGACCGCCTTCGAGGGTGAGCTGGACGACTACCCGGCCTGGCTCGCGGAGCGGCGCCGGGCGCCTTCGACCCCGCTGGAGGATTCGGCCCAGGCGGAGCACAGCTCTGCGGCGAGACGGGAACGTAAACGTCAGGAGGCGGAACTGCGAAAACGCCTGCAGCCCCTGAAACGCGCGCTGCAACAGTGCGAGTCGGAAATTGAACAATTGCAACAAAAACAGAAAGCTATTGAAGCAACATTGAGCGATAGTAGCCTTTATGACGTAGCTCGCAAGGACGAGTTGAAGGCTTTAATCGGTGACAAGGCTGACCTGGATCGGCGCTTGAATACAGCCGAAGAACGCTGGTTAGAATTGAGCGATGAATTGGAAACAGCGCAAAACAGTGACCCTGAGGCGTCCTGAAGCGGGTTTCACAAAGTCGCTGCGCGTTTGAATCGCGTTTCAGCACCCTGACTGTCACGTCGCTGACAGGCTGAAAAAAGCGGGCTACATTGAACCTGTCAGGGGTTATTTTGGATGGCTTTAGGAACGGGGTTCCGTTTCCTGGGGCCGGGTCAGTGACTGACCGATCGTTCCGGTCGCTTGGTGCATGGGTGACGGGTGACGTTCTTTGTGGATACATGCACGTTTATTCGAGAGTCGATAGATGAATATTTATGTTGGTAATCTGCCCTGGAATGTTAAGGACACCGAGCTGCGCGCACTGTTTGCGGAATTCGGGGATGTCTCCGCCGCAAATGTCATCATGGACAAGTTTTCGGGTCGTTCTCGGGGGTTCGGGTTTGTCGAGATGCCCAACTCAGATCATGCTGAAGTGGCAATTCAATCACTGAACGACAAGGAAGTGGGCGGACGCAGTCTGCGTGTCAATGAGGCAAGGCCCCGGGATGAGCGCCCGGCGCGCAGTCATCAGAGACACTGAGTTCCCGGCATTTCGCGGTTTATCCTGTTTGCCTGCCACTTTTCACAGTTGATTATTGAGATTCGCCATAAAAGCTGTTTTACAGCATAAAGTGTGATTTTAAGGTGATCTCTTTACTGTGAGGATTAACGTGTCTCAGGCTTGCCTGACAGCAGTTGGGATCTGTCTGAGCGGCGTTCTGTACAAGTGTGCGGAACACTTTGATTGGTCGGGTCTGGGTGATGCCATTACGATCATCAAACGATCGGATTGCAGATCAGGTTGATCTGTAGCGGGTGGCGGGATGAGTGAGCGCTTACTTTGATCTGGCGTGTCAGCCCCGCAAGGATGCTGACGGGCGCTTTCGCGTGCATACATTCACTGACGCCCCGCGTGATTTCGGTATAATGCTGCCGGATTCCTTAGGAGCGATTCGGAGCCCGCGTACCGAATCATGGGTTGTTATGAAAAGTATTGTTGCTCTCTTTGTGCTCGTTGCACTCGCATTCCTGGCCTGGCCCTACACCGCCATCTACCGCCTCGATCAAGCACTCAAACAGAACGATCAGACTGCAATCGAGGCCATGATCGATGTGGAATCAGTGCGGGACCAGATCAAACGCAAGCTCAACAAAAACGTGCAAAGCAATATCGGGTCGGTATCCAGCGGGTTTGTCGATTGGCTGCAGGATGGTATCCGTCGCCTTGGATCGGATGCCATCGATGAGATGGTGGATGTCCGTTGGGTGGTCAATGAACTGCGTGCCCACAACCCGGATCCCCGTCAGGGCGGGATCATGAGCCAGCTCACCTACGCCTTCTTCGACGGCCCCGATCGTTTGCTGCTGCGTATTGGTGATTGGGAGGACAATCCGGTTCATGCCCACCTCAGTCTGCAGGGCACTCAATGGCGTATCACTGCGGTATACAACTGACCCATTGCCACAGGCCCATCTCCGGAAATCTCGGAAATATAATAACCTATTGATAATATTGGATTAATTGATCGGAATGGCATTCCTCAAGTGAACCTGGATTAAAGAAACTGTGAAAGCCGCCGAAGAAATACCAGGATCAACGGCTTTGCTGTATCTATGAACCGTGTACGATAAAAATAGCGGTCTCCCGCGCGGATGGGAGGCCTGTGGTGATTCTGGGAAATCGAAACATGGCCGATATCAGTTTCAACGAAACCCTCTACGCAGTCTGTCCCACCGGAATGTTGGCAATCGACAACGATGTCTGTATCCGATGGATCAACCCGGCCCTTGAGGAGATACTCAATCTGCCCGGTGATGAGTTGATCGGCAAGGACAAAAACACCCTCCCTGAAAGTCTGCATGCCCTGTTCGACGAAACGGACATGCTGCACCTGTCCCTCAATGGGGATGGTGAACGATGGTTGCGTCGGGATGTGCGCAAGGTGGACGAGGGCAGCAATGCGGGATTGCGCCTGCATTTCTACCAGGACATCAGTCAGCAGGTAATGGCCCAGCGGGAAAGCGAGGCATTGCGCCAGCAGGTCGAGGACCTGACCGTTACCGATGAGCTGACCCGCATGGCGAATCGGCGTGCGACCCTCAGGGCGCTTGACGCCCAGGTCACCCGCAGTCGTCGCTACGGAAATCTGCTCACCCTCAGCGCAATTCGGCTCTCTCATCCCCAGGAGCCGAACAGCCGGTTGCCGGATCACTCGATCCTGGTGTTTGCCCAGTACCTGCGTGAGCGGTTGCGTTGGGCGGATGTAATCGGCCGCTACGAGGATCAGCTGTTTCTTCTGGTCATGCCTGAGACCAATGAGGAAGATGCACGCAATCTGCTTCAGCAGATTGTTGATGAGTGCCGGGATGGCGCATTGAAAAATCTGGGTGATCATCCTCTGCCGGATCTGGCCATCGGTGTGACAGCCTGGTCGAAGGGTGACGATCCACAGCGTCTGATCAAGCGCACGCTCGAAATGATGTAGTGCCCGACTCAAAGCGCATCAGCTTCGACGAGGGTATCAGCCGCAAAGAACTCAATGCGGTGCATCAGCGCTTCATGCGCATGCACAGGGCCCGGCTGCGCCGGATTCTGGATGAATTAAGACCCAGCCAGCAGGAGTTTCTTGAGCTGCTGCCCCTGCTGTTCCATATCAATCACCCGATGCTGCCGGGATTCGTCGGTAGTGACACCGTGCAGGGTATTCCCGATTACAGTCCCTCGCGCCAGGCGCTTGAAGCCGCGGCACGCCTGAGTCGCAGTTTCAAGTATAAGAAGCGGGCACAGCGGGTCTACCATATTCAGGGTCTCTACCTGATGGGCAGCAGCGGGACCATTGGTCAATCATCGGGGAGTGATTTCGATCTCTGGCTTTGCCATGATCCCGGCCTAGACCCGAATCAGCGCGCGCAGTTGCAGAGGAAGGTGCGTCTGGTTGAAAAGGATGCCCTGGAACTGGGTCTGGAGCTGCACATCTTTCTCATCGATCCCGAACGCTTTCGCCACGGGGAAAAGTCCCGGCTCTCACAGGAAAGCTCCGGGACCACCCAGCACAGTCTGCTGCTGGAGGAGTTTTACCGCAGTGCGGTACTGCTCGCTGGGCTCTATCCCATGTGGTGGCTGGTGCCGCCGGAACACGAGCACGATTACCAGGATTATGTCGACTACCTGCTCTCACACCGTTTCCTAAAACTCAGTGAAGTGATCGATCTGGGCGGGCTGAATCGGATCCAGGCAGGCGAGTTCTTCGGCGCGGCCCTCTGGCAGCTCTACAAAGGTATCGATTCACCCTACAAGTCAATCCTCAAGATCTTTCTCATGGAGGCGTACAGCCGCCATTACCCTCATCCGCAATGGCTGGCCCAGGAGGCCAAAGAGGCGATCTATTCCGGGGAGACCGACATCGACCAGCTGGATGCCTATATCCTCCTGTATAAACGGGTGGAGGAGTACCTGATGCACAATCAGGATCATGACCGGTTGGATCTGGCGCGGCGCTGTTTCTACTTCAAGGTCGGTGCGCATCTGAGCCAGGGCAGTGGCCGCCTCAACTGGCGCAGCCGCATCATGATGCAGTTGACCCGGCAGTGGGGCTGGGGCCAGACACAGTTGCAGATGCTTGATACCCGCTATGAGTGGAAAATCGACCAGGTCATCAACGAGCGCAATGCCCTGGTCGCGGTTCTGACCCGCAGTTATCGGTTGCTGACCGAATTTGCCCGCAGATACGCCAAAGAGAGCCACATCGACCCCCACGAACTCAACCTGCTGGGGCGCAAGCTCTACACGGCGTTGGATCATCGGCCGGGAAAGATCGATCACATCAATCCTGGAATATCCAAGAATCTCTCGGAAGAGCAATTGTCCCTCTACCATCGTGAGACCCGGGACGGCACCCTGGCCTGGATGCTCTACCGGGGCAGGATCGAGGAACCCGATCTGCCGGAGCATCGACCCATCAAGATCTCCAACAATCTGCTCGAAATTCTCGTCTGGAGTCATATCAACCGGGTCTGGGACAGCCATTCCAGGGTCACGCTGTTTTCCGGTGAAACCGAGCGGTCACT